>JBDUAU010000314.1:0-3032 GCA_040004485.1 Saprospiraceae bacterium | reverse complement strand
ATCCTCAACTTAAACTACATGCATTAGGTCCGCCGGAGATAGCCCATATCTGTCATCTTGAAGAAATGAGCCATGATGCAGTGCTCAGAGAACTTCATGCAGCAGGTCTTGACTCCTTACCAGGTGCAGGTGCGGAAATCCTGAATGACAGGGTCAGAAGATTAATTTCAAAAGGTAAATGCGGTGCACAGGAATGGCTCGATATCATGCGCGCAGCTCATCGTATCGGTTTGACGACATCTGCCACCATGATGTTCGGTCATATCGAAACATTGATGGAAAGAATGGAACACCTGGTAGACATCCGTAAAGTTCAATCACAAAAACCTGAAGGTGCAGTCGGATTTCTTGCATTCATTCCATGGCCATTTATGGATGACGGCACATTACTGAAAAAACTAAAACGTGCACGCAATCAATGCACAGCAGATGAATATATCCGCATGATCGCCATCAGCCGTATCATGCTTCCGAATATAAAACACATGCAGGCCTCCTGGCTTACCGTAGGAAAACAAACAGCACAAGTCTGTCTTCACTCCGGCGCTGATGATATGGGCAGCATCATGATCGAAGAAAATGTGGTCTCCGCCGCAGGTGCTCCATTCCGATTTACAGCAGATGGAATTCAGCAGGCAATACGAGATGCAGGTTACACACCGCAACTGAGAGATCAGCAATATCGCGAACGCGCCGTTCCTGAAAATATCCAGCAACAGGTGCTCAATCAGGCCACGATGATCATTGACTAAAGAAGATTTTTATTTTATATGATTTTTTCGCAAAACCGAATTTTGCTGACGCACAAACGTAAGCAAAGCTTACGCTTAACCGTATTTATTTTTAAATACAAGCAAGCTTGTATTTAAAAATTTGTATCGTTCGCCTCTTCTTCCCCTTCTTCCTCTTCTACCTCTTCTACCTTTTCTACCTCTTCTGCCTCTTCTGCCTTTCTTAGTCTGTATAAATCACCTTATGCCAAAATCTAAGCCCAACCCTCGCTTCAAATACCACATTGGTCAATTTAGTCTCAGGTAAAATAACCGGTGATCCATCTTCATAATTATATCCAGTATCCTGCGGAGGAATAAACATTTGCTCAGCCAAATCAGGAGAAACGCCTAATTCAAACACCACACTTACTAATTCACTCAATGGCAATTCTATTCCACCATTGACATCCACACCATATGTGATTTTATTTTGGGCTCCTTCAAGTCCTGCAAACAGATAGCCGAATTTTGCTTTGACATTATAATCTCCACGTAGACCAAAGCCATAAGAGAAATGTTTCGCTCCGAATTCACGCCGCTGTTTTACTCCGATACTGAAAGATAAATTATGAAACTCCATGGCATATGAACTACCCGGATGCTCAATATTGTCCGTATCAAAATAACGCTGCACATTGACAGCACTTCCTTTGATATGATATCCAAGTCGTGCATACAGTGAATTCGGACTGATCTCACTTGACGATTCTAGAAAAACAAGCGCATGATAACGAAGAAATGGTTCTTTCGAAAATCCATTCAATTTCTGATTGCTCAATGAAGGTCCGGCCATAAATCCAAACACACTGCCCTGTCCTACGACCGAAGAGACAATAGCCATGCCCGCGAGGATGATCAGCACAAGTATCTTAATTTTTGTATTCATTTCAGCACGAGCTTTTGACCGATCGATAATGTATCAACGGATAAGTTATTCATTTTTTTGAGTTCTTCCACCGACATTCCATAAGACCTTGCTATCCCATACAGCGTATCTCCTTTCGAAACTGTATGAGCAGGAATCAATTCCACCGGCTTTGGCGAAGTAATCACCACCGTATCCATTTTAGATTTCAGTACAGTTGCAGCCGCAGGAGTAGAGACAGCTTTAGTTGTTTTTACAACATTGGCAGGTTTGGCTTTCCACACAGTAACATCTGAATTTTTTTTGACCACTGGGACTGCATAAGGATCAACTAATTTGAGTGCGGTTCTAATTTTTCCTTTCAATAAAAGTTTTTGATTTGGCATTGGGGTTTCATTACTCGCCAGACCATTACGTTTTTGTAAGGCACTCAATTTGATCCCATATTTCTGCGAAACAGAAACCAGGTTCTCATCTTCTTTGAGCATATGATATTTCTGATGACCCTTATATTGATTTCGTTTAGGCTGAAGATATACGCGGCTTCCGGGAGTGATCAATTGCTCTTCATCTCTGATATCATCATTGTATTTTACAATTTGTTTTGCTCTTAGATCAACCTGAGTGGCTAAGGAAATGGGACTATCTGCATCACCTGCAATGATATATTTGATGTCATTGTAATACCTGACCGGACGGTACGATTTTAAAACTTTCAAACCGGCCAGTGAACCACTATCATAACGTTCAGTATCCAATTCACTCAGATCATATTTCTCAATGATATCGATCAGGCGATCAGCATATTTTGGATCAGTGGCATAACCTGCCTTTGCTAATCCTTTCGCCCAGGCTTTATAATCCGTTGGCTTGAGATCAAATAAAAATCCATAGCGGTTAGATTTCCCAGGATCCGTCAGAAAATCGGAATGTGCGACATATGAATCGTAAACAGATGAAAACTCTCTGAAACAAGATTTTACCAACTTTCCATCTTCATAGTCATCATCTTCTTTTTTGAAACACTTACCGTTCCAGTCACTTCCACATTTGATGCCGAAGTGATTGTTGGCTTTACAGGCGAGATCACTCTTCCCACAGTTGGACTCCAGTATGCCCTGCGCCAGTTTGATACTCGCGGGAATGCCTGTACGAGACATTTCCTCTAAAGCAATACTCTTGTAGAGGTTGATGTATCCTGAATAATCCTGACAAAAGCTTAACCGGCAGATGATAAACAGTCCACCTACCAATATCCATTTTTGAATCATTTGGCCAAATTGTAATGTTGATCGAACATATTATACCTTAATTTAATATCAAATTTCGAGCCAGATTTCTGCATTCAGCATTCTTTTTGAACTGAAAAATTGATGTTAAAATCATTAATATCC
>JBDUAU010000604.1:0-3046 GCA_040004485.1 Saprospiraceae bacterium | reverse complement strand
ATCCTCCATTTCCGGCAAGGCTTCCGATGTTGAGTGTATCAGCTGAAGGCACAATGCTCATGGGGGCTAGGGCTTGAAGATTTCCGTCGATATACAATCGACCATAATTGCTGCTTCCATCAAAAGAGAGTGCAACATGATGCCATCCGTTTTTAGTACTGTCTGCAAATGTTGCCGAAAGAAAAGGAGTAGCTAAACTCGTTGTGGAAACGGCGACCCCTTCATGTCCTGATGAACTTGTCAGTGCACGGAGATAAAGTGAAAAAGGTCTTAGCTGAATTAAACTTGCATTTGCAGAAGCCAGATCAGTCTTAATCCAAAACGTCAATGTCCAATCATTACCTGCAGCTGGAAGAAATGGATTCACTCCTGGTCCGCCTATCGCAAAAGCTCCGTCCATAGCACCAAACTTCGCAGAAAAACCCTGCATAGGTGATAGAGTAACTAATGCATCGGGAACCGCAGTTCCATTTAGTGTTGAGATCCATCCGGTCACAACGCCATTTGGAACCTGGAAACCGAGGGCCTCACTCGTCACACCTTCACCGTATGTATTCAGACCTCGCACAGAGTATATATAGGGTCGACCCGCAATGACATTAAAATCATTGTAGTTACGGATGTTAGAAGCCACAGTTGACAGAAAAACATCGTCGCGATAGATATTAAAACCATCGTTGGGTGAAGGGCCGAGAGCATCTATTTCCCATGATACCTGAATGCGATCAAGCAAGTCTCCCTGTGTCGCACTTACCTTCAGAGCGAAAGGAGGAAGGAGGAAACGAGAGTAAAAACCGACTGTTGAATTATCACTCAGACTTTCTGTAAAGCCAACAAATGTTTGCCCTACAGCTACGGATGTTCGATAATTTTGAGACTTGGCCCGGGACTGACTGCCATAATTAAAAAATGCAGTGCCGGTAAAACCATTCGAGTCAACCGCCACTTCAGGGCCGCAGGTGTTTTGTGATATCAATGGCACACCAAAGCATATGCCCAGTAACAGCAATAAATATTGAATGTGAGTATATCGCATGATCGTTTTTTTAAATTGTGAAAAAATGTAGATTCATGCGGGCTATCTCACCCATATTTCGATCATACCAACAGCCCAACTCTCATTGTTTTGATCCTCATCAAATGTTCCACCAAAATATAGCCAGAAATTATTACCGTTTTTGAAAGTCGTCATTTCTCCATTTAGGCAATAATCGGCATTATTCGCAGAGTTGTTCCCTTCAAAATTATTTGCCTCCCCGAATCCAGGGGTGGTCATCCAATTTGTGTTAAGGAGATAACTTCCCAGTTCACTCCAGCCTAGACGCATTTGGCTTCCATTTGAACCATCAGCAAAAGCGGCCCATCCCCGGTCGCTATTGGAAAATCCCCAGGTGTCAATGAAGTAATATTTGAATTTGACTTTGATGTAACTGAAAGCACCAACTCCTGACAAGTCGTAGAATTTTTTTAAGACCTGTCTGTAATTCGCAGGATACATATAAAGCCCGGCAAAATTTGAACTGTTGCCATCAATAGGTGCAGCTCCGGCACTCGCTGAATTATTCCAACCCATTTCCTGGCCTCCCAACGGGTTGTATACATTCCATCCATTAGCTCCTCCAGTGAGGTTGTCATCAACCACAAGTCTCCAGTCACTCAGTCCGTTGTAAGTAACTTTGCCCCCATTGGGCAATGTCAGGTTGGCCGCTGATACATTGCCAGACACGGCAGCAGCTCCTGTAACAGCTACGTTTGCCGGGGTGACTGCGAGTACTTCTGTATTATTACTATAAAGAGCAACTTTTCCATCTGCAGTCGAAAATAATCCACTGTCTTTGTCACCACTATTGCCCGAAAAAGCAAACCCATTTCTGTTGGCTCCGTTCAAACCCGGTGCTCCGCCTCTGGCCAGAACACTACCAATAACTTTAATACTGTCAGCCAATACCTGGCCGCTGCTCGGAAATTGATTCGTGGCACCTATCAAAGACAACGCATATGGAGCGGAAGTCAATTGAATCCGTGGTGTCAATTCAGAAGATCCAATCGTAACTCCCAGATAATAGAGCTGATTGAAAGGTATATTGAGTGCGGTGCTATTACCAAGTATCGTACTATAGATTCCACTGGTGACTTCTATACCGCTTTGAGTTTCCGTCCATAAAGCAGTGCCTCCCGACTGTACAGTATATAGTTTGAAAGTAAGATTGTACGTGCCATCTTCTACAGCCACTCCATTTGATTTTTTTAAAATACCCTGTATGCTGAGGGATGCCTGTGCATGGAGCACACTAAGTTGTGTGCTTAAAAGCAAGAATGTTGCGATGAAAAGTATTCGTGTGGTTTTTGTTGGCCAGGCGAATGCTTTCAATTTTGAATACGCTGAGTTTTTCATGGATGTTACGAGTTTTGAAGTTTAGAATATTGATGAAAAAAGGATAGGCGGGTTATATTATATGATCATTTTTGCAATGGATAAACAGGTCTTCCGGACGAAGTTGGGAACAAGAGATAAATGTAATAACGCTTATATGGCATTTGGCTGATCTTGTTATATACAAATATATAAAAGCGGGATTCGGCTCAGAATCACATGTTGATGTGATAGAAACGGAGGGACTTGCATTTGAACAAGTGATTGAAATCGCGCATCAAAAAGTAAATATCAATGGAGGTGCATGTGCACTGGGCCATCCATTAGGTGCTTCAGGTGCAAGGATTGTGACGACGCTGACACACATTCTTCAGCAGAATAATGGTAAGTATGGCCTTGCTACAATATGTAATGGGGGAGGAGGTGCTTCGGCACTGATCATAGAAAAAGTCTAGTGAATAGTGAATAGTGAATAGTGAGTAGTTTAAGATGACAGTGAAATATCGAATAGTAGTAACATCTTAACTGATCTTAATTTTTCTTAATGATTCTGCGTCCTCTTTTTTTTTAATCAATAATTTATTCGATCTCATGCTACAACTACGCAATCATTGTAATTCGTAAATCGTCAATCCAACTATGTTAGCTAACAAGATAAGAGGTTACATCCGG
>JBDUAU010000128.1:0-10306 GCA_040004485.1 Saprospiraceae bacterium | reverse complement strand
GGTGCTGGTCATTTTGCTAAAATGGTCCACAATGGAATTGAGTATGCCGAAATGCAATTGTTGTCAGAGGTTTATTCGGTCCTGAGATGGGCTGTAGGGCTGACACCTGAGCACATCGCAGAAGTCTTCAAAGCATGGGCAAATACTGAAGCTGCAAGTTATCTTGTCGATATCACCATCAATATTTTACGGGAAAAAGAAGGCGATCAATGGGTCATTGATACCATTCTCGATAGTGCAGGTAACAAAGGAACCGGTGCGTGGGCAGTACAGGCTGCAGCTTCATTTGGTGTCCCGGCTATGATGATCACTGCAGCCCTTCATGCCCGATATTTATCAGGCCAACGTCACATCAGGATTCATCTTGATGATATCACCAGGAAGCAAAACAAAAAAGACGCATCACTCGGCACGACGGATCTCCTCAATGCATACCAGTTGTCCCGCCTCATCAATTATCATGAAGGTTTTGCGATCATACGTGCAGCATCTGCACAATATGGATGGGATATTAATCTCTCTCAATTATCTGCAGTGTGGACGAATGGAAGCATCATCCGGTCTGCGATGATGAATAAGTTTACATTTCTCTGGGCCACATGGAATGATGAACTCATACTACATCCTTACATTAAAGGCATCATTACATCAGGATGGTCAAGCCTGCGACGGATCAATCACGTCGCTTCGTCAGAAACGCTTTTTACGCCATGCCTTGTGGCTGCATCACAATACATTTCCGGTGCATCTCTCCGTTATCCCTCGGCAAATCTCATCCAGGCCCAACGTGATTATTTCGGATTTCATGGTTTCAAAAAAATAGGTGACCGGTCGGATTCGGTTTACCACTTTCCGTGGAAAAAGGACTAATTCAAGACTTCGGGTTAATTTTGCAGTCTGGTATAAAATTCAGGCATGGAAAACTTAATACATCAGGCTATCCCTGAGGCTACAATAGATATGAATGTTCGTAACATGTGGAAGGAACGTGCTCTTTTCCTTTTCAATTTTATCAAAAATCCGGTTCGAAATGCATCCATTATCCCCAGCTCCAAAATAGCCAGCGGGGCCATGATGAGTGGGATCAATTGGGATAAGGTCAATACAATCGTTGAACTGGGCCCTGGGAATGGAACATTTACGAGAGAAATTCTGGCCAGGTGCAAACCAGATGCAAAAATTGTCCTGTTTGAACTGGAAAATTCCTATGTGGAATTATTGCGGAAAAAATTTGGAAACCGTGTTCAGGTCGTTCATGCCAGTGCGCATTTGTTTGAAGACATTCTCAAAGAAATGAAATTGCCTAAAGCAGATCTTATCATTTCAGGTTTGCCTTTTTTAGGAAAAAATCTCAATCAATTGATTTTTGATTCAATACAACATCAAACAGATAAGGGAGCTATTTTTAGATTCTTTACCTACATGCCACCGATCATGAAAATGGTGTATAAAGGAATCAATTTACGCAAGGTGGCTTTTGTCATGAAGAATATTCCACCGATGTGGGTCTACGGCATCAATTGAGTTGATCCAGCATGAGGATGCTGAAACCAGTAGCTACTTCATCACGATCCAGAAATAATTTTGCGACATAATGCAGCGCGGTGTTTTTATTTATTTGTGCCAATGCTGCATTAACTTCAGGCAACTCTGTGATGGCATCAATTTCTTCTTTTGTTGGAAGACTTACTCTGCCTGCTAATTTTCCAAGATCATTGCCTGTCAAGATGGGACTATTTTTTATGGATGATGGAAGATGATCATAGCCAATGGTGACCGGTAGAAATTCCTGCACAATCGTGTGAATAGCCTGACCGCTGCATCTTACATAATATGCCCTGCCCATACGACCCATCAGATCCATTTTGTGCGGATCGATCCTGTTGCGCTCACTGAGCACCTCTTTCGAGATATGCATGCGTACGATTTCACAGATGATCAGATGGCCAGCACCGCCCTTATCACCGAGTGTGATGATATCTTTCACTTTGCATTCCATTTGTGATGGCGACTCTGCAACACGTGGAGGAGCTACAAGATCAGACGGAACAGGGGTCAGTCCTGTTTTTACAAATTCACTTACACCTTTTGGAAAATCAACTGAAGCCACGGCCATTTGTCTGACCATCGCATAGTTGACAGCATTGATCACGCACTCCCCTGATATCCGGATATTGTCAAGGGTGTCTTTTGTAGTGTTATTACTCCCTCTGCGGTTGCTTGAAAAAACCACGATAGGCGGATTAGAGCTGAAAGCATTGAAAAAACTGAATGGAGCAAGATTTTGCCTCCCTTGTTCATCTAATGTACTTACGAAAGCAATCGGCCGCGGTGCTACACTACCAAGAATAAATTGATGTAGATCTTTTTGTTCAACATCATGCGGATCAATCGTGAGCATTTCCATTTCTTCGAATTTAATTTCGAAGGTAACGGGAAAAAGACCGCGGACAATAGACCATGGACAATAGTCCACGGACATTCATCTCTTATTATCGTCTGTCGCCCTCGTACTTGATCCATGGTCTGCGGTCTATGGTCTATCGTCCATGGTCTTTTTTAACCATTTTTGCATTAAATCTGTTTGCGTAACACATGAAGAGTATGATTCTGACGATAGGTATCTGTATAGTGGTCATTATAGGGTATTATGTAGGCCGGGCATACTATCTGAAGCCAAGTTTGGTACAGGGACAAAAGGCATTTGAATTCATTGATAAACTTCCTGGTGGGACAAGCTTTTCATTGTCTGATCTGAAGGGCAGGT
This sequence comes from Saprospiraceae bacterium, assembly GCA_040004485.1. Taxonomy (GTDB): domain Bacteria; phylum Bacteroidota; class Bacteroidia; order Chitinophagales; family Saprospiraceae; genus Opimibacter. The sequence goes on along the minus strand of JBDUAU010000128.1, from coordinate 7,539 downwards.
ATGTACTGCTCGATTTTTGGGGTTCATGGTGTGGACCTTGCCTTCAATCACATCCTGCTCTGGTTGAATTGTACAATCGTTTTCATGGACAAACCTTTACGGATGGGACTGATTTTGAAATAGTAAGTGTGGCTGTTGAAAACAATGATCGAAGCTGGCAAAGGATAATTCAACAAGATCATTTGAACTGGCCTTACCACTTTTTAGCCTTGAATTTGTTTGACTCACCGATCGTTAAAGCTTATGGTGTCAAGCAACTTCCTACTACTTTTCTGATCAATCCCCAGGGTCTCATTATCGGAGTAGATCTCCCTATGAGTCAATTAGTCAAGCTGTTACAATCAAAATTGAAAGAACCTGTTGGCGGAAAAACGGATTAAAATCCTGTCTTTTCAAGTGATAATCTGCCTCATCGGATGATAATCCTGCCTTCTGCTGTCAAATTGGCACAATTAAAGCATATGGCAGTACTTTTGCGCTTTAAGTCCATTCACTAAAATCCTGGGCAAAAGGCTTGTTTTAATAAATAGATAATGACTACAGAACATTCAAATCACCACAAAAAGCATCATAAACATCCTACAGAGAATCCTGAGGATGAGAAGCTATTTGATTTCAATAAATCCTTTAGGGATGATCCGGATGATTCCGATCCTGTTGAAAATGTGGCTGATGGGACGGTTGCAGCCCTCGAGACTACAATAGCAGAATTGAAAGAAAAAAATCTTCGTCTTCTGGCTGAATTTGAAAATTATAAGAAGAGGACTATGCGTGAACGGTTGGAGCTGCTTAATTCCGCTTCAAAGGATTTGATCGTTTCTCTTCTCCCGGTTATGGATGATTTTGAAAGGGCTAAAAAGCATGCAGAAGAATCTTCGGATGAGCAATTCAGCGAAGGAGTTCGTTTAGTGTACAATCGCTTCAATAATATTCTCCAGTCATCTGGTTTAAAGCCAATGGAGAGCCTGGGAGAAACATTTGATGCAGAATGGCATGAAGCGATCACAGAAGTGCCTGTGCCGGATGAAAACATGAAAGGAAAAATTATTGATGTCATTGAAAAAGGTTACTTGCTGAACGATAAAATCATTCGTCACGCGAAAGTGGTCGTCGGTAAATAAAACAGAGCTATGAGCAAACGTGACTATTACGAAATACTTGAAGTTCCAAAAGATGCGGATGAGGTAGTGATTAAAAAATCCTATCGCAAGATCGCCATGAAATTTCACCCTGATCGCAATCCGGATAATAAAGCTGCAGAGGAAAAATTTAAAGAAGCAGCTGAAGCCTATGAGGTGCTAAGTGATCCCGACAGTCGTGCACGCTATGACCGTTTCGGACATGCAGGTATGAATGGACAAAGTGGTTTTCAGACAGCAGATGGCATGACGATGGATGATATCTTCAGCCAGTTTGGAGATGTTTTTTCAGATAGTCCATTTGAATCTTTCTTTGGCAATCGTACTCAACAACGCAGTACAGGCCAGAAAGGGAGCAATCTCCGTATCAAGCTGACCCTCACGCTTGAAGAAGTAGAGGCCGGTGTCAAGAAAACAATCAAGGTCAAAAAAAGAATTAAGTGTACGACTTGTAAAGGCAGTGGTGCAAAAGATGGTGCAGTGAAGAATTGTCAGACATGTGGAGGTGCTGGTGTCGTAAGACAAGTGAGAAGCACTTTCCTGGGCCAGATGCAGACAACAACGCAATGTCCGAACTGCCACGGAACGGGATCAATCGTTGTCGAACCATGTCCTAAATGTCGCGGAGAAGGACGTACGATCGAAGAAGAAACAATTGATATTGATATCCCGGCAGGTGTGGAAGATGGCATGCAGCTTTCAATGCGTGGCAAAGGAAATGCAGGTATCAAAGGAGGACCGGCCGGAGATCTGCTGATCGCCATCGAAGTGAAGCCACATGCTAATCTGAAACGTGATGGAAATAATCTTGTGTACGATTTACATATCAGTTTTCCTGAAGCAGCCATCGGTACTTCTGTTGACATTCCTACTCTAAGCGGACCGGTAAAAATTAAAATTCCGCCTGGTACGACGAGTGGAAAAATATTCAGACTGAATGGAAAAGGACTACCTTCTGTCCAGGCCTATGGAAAAGGTGATCAATTGATCTATGTCAATATATGGACACCACGAAAACTGTCTGATGACGAAAAGCATATTCTGGAGAAGCTACAGCAGTCGCCTAATTTCAAGCCGCAGCCAAGTAAGACGGAGAAAGGATTTTTTGAGCGGATGAAAGATTATTTTAATTGATCAGGTATCTGGGCATTGGGCTCCTTCTGGTAGCGAGTATGTCTTCATGTAAAAAAGATATACTGGCACACGCCAAATGGGACTTCCATGATCATCGATGGATCACAGGAGAAAATAAGGTGATGAAGATTATTGCTTCTGATACAACGCAGGCTTATCTTATGGATGTAGAGATAGAACATAAGGCCTCATATAAATATCAAAATCTTTACATCAGATTATTAACTACTTTTCCATCCGGGAAAAAAATAAGTTCGGTTACTTCTCTCGAATTGGCGAATCCTGACGGATCATGGGCTGGAAAATGTAGCCGTAAAACATGTAAGGTGACACTTCCTCTTCAGCGTGGTTTTACTTTTCCTGAAATTGGAGAATATCAATTGACCATTGAACCTTTCATGCGCATGGATACGATTGATGGCCTTAAACGAATGTCAATCACATGTCGCAAACGCGCAAAATAAATTCATTCCCTGCTGACCAGACAATCAAGGCCTTCCCTCATTGGGTGTCGAGGATGAATCAATTGGGTGCTGAGGGAGTTCCTTTTCTTTTTATTCTTGATTTTGATCTTGCTGCTCCGCTTATACTCTCGTTTCAGGAAGCCGCAGAAAGAGGAATACGATTTGAGATTAAGAAGGAAAATTCTATCGCGGAAAATTCAAGAAGTAAACAAAAGCAAATTCAACTTCAGGCTTTTCCAATTCAGGCTGGTGTATATCGTGATGGTTTTGAAAAAGTAAAGAGCGCAATACAGTCCGGGGATACGTATTTACTTAACCTATGCTATCTATCCCGGCTTGCTGATGTTGAATCTCTAGAAGAAGTATTTGACGCGGCGAATGCTCCATACAAACTTCTTGTCCCTGAAAAGTTTGTTGTGTTTTCTCCCGAACAGTTTGTTGAAATGAGAAATGGTGTGATACGCACTTTCCCAATGAAAGGAACTATTGATGCAACACTTCCGAAAGCAAAAGGAACTTTGCTAAATGATATCAAGGAACAGGAAGAGCATGCTACCGTTGTGGATCTGTTGCGGAATGATCTGAGTATTGTAGCTAAACAAGTTGAAGTAGTCCGTTACAGATACATCAGTGAGATCAGGACATCCGGCAAGACATTGTTACAGTGTAGTTCAGAGATCAGGGGCAGGTTATCAAATGATTATTTACAAAGGCTGGGTAGCATATTCTACGCGCTCTTACCTGCAGGTTCTGTGACGGGTGCGCCAAAGAAAAGAACGGTAGAACTCATACATCAGATCGAACCGGAAGCCCGTGGATATTATACGGGGGTATTTGGTGTCTTTGATGGAGAGAACCTGGATAGCGGCGTGATGATCCGTATGATTGAACAGCGGCCTGATGGATATTATTACCGAAGTGGAGGAGGGATTACGTATCGGAGTGAGATGATGCAGGAGTACCAGGAGATGATTGATAAAATTTATATTCCATGTTGACACAAGTCTCCTTTATGGGATTTAGGGGTCAATTCCTCGAAACGATTTGCATCCTTGACGGAATGCCGCAGCATCTTGATTGGCATCAACGAAGGATTAATACTACAATGCAACAATTTTTTCCTGAAATCCATCATGAATGGGAGCTTACAGATTTGATACGTCCGCCTGTAGTATTTCTGCAGGGTATGGTGCGTTGCCGGGTGCTCTATGATCAGGCGGAACTGACGGTGCATTATTTTGAATATGGGCGTCAGCATATTCATCAATTGAAATTGATCGTAATGCCTGATGATTATGATTACAGGTACAAATATGCAGACCGGGATGTACTTGAAAATCTATATACACAACGTGAGGAAGCTGATGATGTCCTGATGACACGTGATGGATGGATTACCGATACCTCGATTGCCAATATTGCCTTTAAAAAAAACGGACGTTGGTATACACCTTCGATTCCTTTATTGGCTGGTACGACGTGGAAGCGATTAGTTTCATCAGGTATTTTGATCCCCACACCAATTCACAAATCTCAGCTTGGCTTATTTGAATCGTTTAAGATATTTAATGCCATGAGAGCATGGGAGGTAGTTGAGGAAGTCGCAGTAAAAAATATTTATTATTAAAAATCAATATTAAGTCTTTCTCTAATAATGCTATATTTTTTAAATTTCGTCATTCGTCACTAAATTCATTTGAGTTCGCAGGGAGACAGATTTTTATTCAACACTTTCAGCGTTGAAAATATTCGCATTTCAATATTCCCCGGGTTATCACCCGGGGCTAATAACATTAGATCCTTTCAGGATCAAATACGGAATATCGTTAAACAATGCTCCATGTTTCAAATGTTCGTAATTCAATTTTCAATATTCTATTCGTTATTCAATATTCTATTCGTTATTCAATATTCTATTCGTTATTCATTATTCGTCACTCGTTATTCGTCACTCGTTATTCGTCACTCGTTATTCGTCACTCGTTATTCGTCACTCGTCCTCGTCACTCGTTATTCGTCACTCGTTATTCGTTATTCGTTATTCGTTTCACACTCTTTCCATATACCATTCCAGTGTCTTTTCCATTTTTTTGTAACTAAAAATGTCAGTGATGATTTTTTGCAATCGCATGAAAGCCGTTTCGCTTTTCACTACATAATCAATAGCGCCATGATGCATGCAATTTATAGCTACTTCGATTTTATCCTGGGACGATAGCATCACAACGGGGATATCCGGATTAATAATTTTTATTCTATCAAGGGTTTCTATTCCGTTCATGGCATTTTTGTCAATTCCATCAAGATGATAATCTAAAATGATGACGTCAGGGTTATGCGATATGTTCTGCATGCAGAGTTCGCCGGTCGGATAGGTTTCAATGCTAAAATCGGCTGTAGAGAGGAATTCAATTTCCAATGATTTCAGAAACACGGCATCGTCATCTATGAGGAATATCCTTATTTTCTCGGTATCCATTAATTTGTATTTTTTATCCTTTGAAACTCTACTTCTAATTCTTTACAGGCCTGCACACAGATGTTTTCAAGTTGCCGGACAAGTTGAGGTATTCCATCCGACTGTTTCTGTGTACTTGCATATTCCTGAACTTGCTTTGCCATCTTTTCAAAATCCGAACTAATACCCATGATTGAAAATGAAGGAATCATTTTATGGACGGCTCCATATAGCGAATTCCAGTCTTTGTCATGCAGACCCTGTTTCATAGCACTCACTAATGGTGGAGTTTGTTCCAGGTAAAGTGAGATCATCTCCATCATCAGTGCCGGATTAGATTTCGTGCGGTGGACGAGGTAATCCAGATCAATACATTTTGATATAGTACTCTCAACATTGTCATTGTCCGTTTTTACTTTAAGCGGTATCGGTTTGGCAACGAACCCAACTATTTTACTGTACAAAAGTCTTTCATCCACCGGCTTTGCTATGTAATCATTCATACCTACCGCCTTGCATTTTATTAAATCAACGGTGGTCACATCAGCCGTCAAAGCAATAATAGGTATAGGTGACTTCATTTTATTTCGAATGTATTCTGTCGCTTCAAAGCCATTCATTTCAGGCATCTGCAAGTCCATCAGAATGATATCGTATGATTTGGATTGTAGTTTTTCGATAGCTAGTTTGCCATTTCCGGCTATATCACATTCAAATCCGAAATCATCCAATAGCGTTTTCATGAGCAATTGATTGAGTGCCATGTCCTCGACGACCAATACTTTTAAGTTTTTGATCTCTCTATCCAATTCTACTATTTCAGTTTCTAATCCCGCTTCATCTTTTGTTTTTTGAAAGTTTAATGTAAAACTGAATGTACTGCCTTCATTGATTTTGCTTTTTACGTGAATGCTTCCGCCCTGTGGTTCTACCAGTTGTTTTACGATAGCAAGTCCAAGTCCTGTCCCGCCATATAGTCGTGAGGTACCACTGGTTGCCTGTTGAAAGTTTTCAAAAATTTTCGATATTTTATCTTCTGTGATTCCGATACCTGTATCCTTCACTGCGAAATCTATAGACACCTTTTCCTCATCTTCATTCACCAAACAAACACTCACTGTAATTTTTCCATTTGTAGTAAATTTTACTGCATTACTCACAAGATTTAAAATAATCTGATGCAGCCGAACAGGATCACCAAGCAATACCTCCGGAATTTTACTATCGTATTCAATAACAAGTTCCAGATTTTTTTCCAGAATTTTTGTCTCAAACAAATGAAGCATAGCCGAAATGGACAAAGCCATTTTGAACGGAACTTGCTCAAATGTCATCTTTCCCGCATCAACCTTTGCAAGATCCAGAATATCATTGATGAGAACGATTAATGCGTCCCCACTCATTTTGATAGCAGTTAAATACTCTTTTTGTTTCGCATTCAAATCTGTTTTCAACACCACCTTCGTAAATCCGATGATGGCATTCATAGGTGTCCGGATCTCATGACTCATGTTTGACAGGAATTGCTGTTTGGCTTTGACGGCATCATTTGCTATTTGAGTGGCACTTTCTGCTTTATGCTTTGCATCTTCTGCAATACCCGTTGCCAACTCAGCAAAGATTTTGGCCTCTGTCAATTCCTGTTCATTTCTTTTTTGATCTGTGATATCTCTAGCCACCACTACTGCGCCAAGGACATTTCCTTGTTCATCCTTATATACGGAGCCATTAAATAATACATCTGTCATTTTCCCATCCATTATTGTCAATGGGTAGTCAGTCACGAAGCCTTTCGCAAATACTTCCTGGTATACTTCGAGTGCTTTTTGTGGTTCAGTAAAATAGTCCTTGAAATCACTGCCCTTAAGTTTTTCACGACTCATACCTGTGATGTTAGCCAATGCCTCATTCATGTCTGTAATCTTGCCTTCAGTGCTGATGGTCACCAATGGGTCGCGGCTGGCTTCAATAAGACTACGTGCATAATTCGCAATTCTTAACTCAGCTGCGCGTTTTTCTTTTTCATCGTTTTGATAGATAAGTTCTTTATTCGCAAGGACCAATTCTGCGGCCCGTTTTTCTTTTTCATTGTTTTGAAACGCAAGTTCTTTATTCGCAATGCCTAATTCCTCTGCTCTTTTTTCTTTTTCATTGTTTTGAAACGCAAGTTCTTTATTCGCAATACCTAATTCTTCTGCTCTTTTTTCTTTTTCATTGTTTTGAAACGCAAGTTCTTTGTTTGCAATACTTAATTCTGCCGCCCGTTTTTCTTTTTCATCATTTTGAAAGGCAAGTTCTTTATTCGCAATACCTAATTCTTCTGCTCTTTTTTCTTTTTCATTGT
>JBDUAU010000557.1:0-3063 GCA_040004485.1 Saprospiraceae bacterium | reverse complement strand
GAATCCGCCCTGAGGATAGCATTTCTTGCATCAATAAATCCCGGAGGACATGGCTGTAATTTCATTCCATCCATGACAAGCTGAATCGCCATATTATTTCCTCCATGACCATGCAGTACATCCGGATCCCATCCATACTGATCACTGAAATCCCAATACATATCCCATATCATGGCACACCATACAGAACCAACACCATGAGGCAGGGCTTCAGTGATAATATCATCGTAAGTATGTGGATCGATAGTCATGTCTGTACTATAGGGATAAGTACGTATTCCTCTTCCATCTATATTCTCTTTAATGGCATAGGTTCCTATTCCCCTCTTTTTTGCACCAGTGTCACCTGGATTGACTGTGGTCACAAGCGCTAAAAAATCGCTCCATCCTTCACCCATGCCTGATGCTTCCTCTGCATTTCCGGTTTGGGATCCTGCGGATAGACAATCAGTTCTGTTAGGTCCACCTGTAAGTCGTGAGGAGATACCATGGGTATATTCATGTGATATCACACTATTATCCAGTGATCCATCGCGAAGCGTTGGCCCGGTAGAAATAGGAGCAACAAATGATGCTGTCAATCCATTAGCTGCAGCCACTCTTATCCTCGAACATTCTCCTTTGCTGATAAACACGGAAGGTATGGTGACCAGTGTTGCATTTGCTCCTGCAGCCATACCGATCACGGTTTCATCAAAATTGCATATGATAACTCCTATCGCACCGGCTTCCTGTGCATTATAAACTTTATCACTGAAATCACACAATCCACGATCGATGATCGCTATTTTCCCTGCCAGTTCTGTTGCATTGCCGATGGGTACACATCCAAAAGTCGGGTCGAATGATTTATCATCTATCACCACTACAGGGCCTGTCACGGGAGTAGACGTAATATCCGGACCGAACTGCGCGAGACCTGTTTGTATTTTCCCGGATAACTCGATTGGTGTGAGGACTTCAATATATTTACTGCTATTGTCCTGGTTCCATGTGAACATTCTCATTTGACCGCTGAAGCCATCAACAGGAGTAGCAAAATCTGCATTATTCTGACATGCCGTACCACCATTTGTTTGTGTACCACACAATGCAGGATTACTGTCGCCAAATTGAGAAAGCGCATTGACAAAATCCTGTCCTGCGCCCTGTCCTGAATAATTTTTTGATTGAAAATTACCGGCTACTTCTGTAAATCCATATTGATAAGCAAAATCATGCATGAAGTTATTCCGGAAGAATAAACCGGTTACAGCTATATTTTCATTGTCGACAGGTTCGCCATCTACATTAAAAGGAAAATCAAAAGTCAGGTTAACTCCACCATCTAATTCAGAATCGGGACTATAGGTCCAGTCCCTGTCAAGAAAAGCATGAACATTATTTCCCTGAGTGATTGTAAATTCAGGACCTGCTATTCCATTGTTATCATGCCAGCCAAAAGGGGATGCAAGTAAATCTTCTGCACCCGTGATCAATTGAAAAGCTCCATGATTCGGACTTTCTATTGTTGGCGGAAGTACTCTATATGATCCTGACACTGAATTCACAGGTGTCGGTGGTGCATAAGTGGTGACAGTTGGAATGTCATCACATATATTCTCATGCGCTAAATATCCAGGCTCAAAGGTGCAATGCGAAGTCAGATTATCATTCGATATTAATTTACCATTGGTAGCATCTACAAATGACTGATACAACAAGCCGGTATTTGCAGGTTGGAATTGAATCTTCCATGTAAGATGATATTCACCGGAAGATGTCCGCAGATACCCTGATTCAGCAGGAATATCAAGAAGAGCAATATCAGATTTGTCATAGATCGGAACACCTGCAGAATTGTAACTTTTTAATTCAGGAACAGAACGAGTAGCAACACCCAATGAATTCGCCACAATGCCTATAGCCTGAGGAGCTTTGAGATCAACATTGGTCGCAGAAAATGACTGGCCATCGATGATCGTCAGATTATGGCCCACGCTTGATATTTTTCCATTTGGTTGAAAAGCAAGATTAATTTCAGTTCCAAAGATTTCATATCCATTTTTAACCTGGGTGAGATGGACATGCGTGACACCGTTGTACACATCAGTGAACTGGCTTGTAATCTTGAGATCGCCGATAGCTTTCTGATCAAGGCCATATTCATTTTTGATATATGCTGAGGCTTTAGCCTTGTAGTCGATAGATTGGGCAGAAAGAGATGAAATAAAAAGAAAAGACAGTGGGTATACTGCCAGTAGTAGGAGCAATTTTTTCATAATCTGATTTATAAGGAATTGAAGCCCTAAATTTAATCAAACTTGAGTACACATGAGAACAGAAGTCCCTTTCTTGACTATATTGGTATGATATATGACAAAAAAAGGTAATTGGGTGATCATCGGACGCCACACGGTAGTTGAAGCCATAGATGCCGGACAGGCCATTGATAAAGTGCTCATAGACAGGCAGGCGAATCTGAATGAGGTGGTCGAAAAATGCCAGAAACTGGAGATCCCCGTTCAGAAAGTACCCAAAGAAAAACTGGATAAATTCGGAGCTAATCACCAGGGAATTGCTGCATTCAGATCGCAGGTGGAATACACTTCTTTGGAAGATCTGGTTCCGCATCTTTTTGATCAGGGAATAGTACCCTTACTGATGATGCTCGACAGAGTGACTGATGTAGGCAATTTTGGGGCTATCAGCAGATCAGTTGAGGTGCTCGGGGCAGATGGCCTGGTTTTCCCTGCGCGGGAAACAGCACAGCTCAATGCCGATGCTGTCAAGCGGTCTTCGGGTGCTCTGCTTCGTATTCCACTTTGCAGAGTGAGAGATCTCGTTTCGGCTCTTAGATATCTGAAAGAAAGTGGTGTTACCGTGATCGCCGCTGATGGTCGTGGCACCACACCTTTGCAGGAGGTGGATTTCAAACAACCAATGGCGATCATCATGGGATCAGAAGGACAAGGCGTCGCGCCAGAATTATTACGTCTCGTAGATCACATCGTCGTCATTCCGCAAGCCGGTGAAATGGATTCATTGAACGTCTCTGTAGCAGCCGGTATCATGCTATATGAA
>JBDUAU010000217.1:0-10319 GCA_040004485.1 Saprospiraceae bacterium | reverse complement strand
TCTGAGTTGATTGGCATTCCACAATTCATTTGTATTAAGTGCAGAAATTGTATTTCCTGCAATACTGATTCCTGCGCCGGCATTATAACTTGTTCCATTGTCTGTACCGGGACTCCATGCAGTTCCATCCCATTTCAATACCTGTCCGCTGGATGGTGAAGAGGCTGAAAGATTCCGGCTTTGCAATTGATTTGCATTCCAAAGAGGTTGTGTATTATTTGCAGAAATAACATTTGCTCCTATAGTGATGCCTGTACCCTGAGTATAAGTATTGTTAGGAAGATTGACTGAACCGCCATTTGTTAGTGAAAGTTGATTTCCATTAATTGAAAGTGTCTGAATTTCATTTGTTGGACTTGCATCTGCATCACCTGTATTCGAAATGACACTGCCATTGATGTTGATTCCATTTCCGGCTGTATAGGTCGCGCCGTTATCTTCATCAGGCGCCCAGAGCGATCCGTTCCATTTTAATACTTCACCATTGATGGCACCTTGCTGTGCTATCTTTAAAGGCGAATTCAGCGTCCCGTCACCATCCAGTGTATTGTTACTTTCAATCGTTTGATCACCCCAGTCATCACCACCACCTGATCCTGAAGGCAGCACTACAGCATTGCCATTTGAAATGGATAGTTGATTTCCATTGACACTAAGTGTTTGCTGATCAGTGTCATCACCAGGAGCCCATTCATTGCCATTCCAGATTAATACCTGGCCGATAGTCGCGCCACCGCTGCCTATCGAACCCGGATCAATGACAGCATCATCATCAAGTGAATTTGCTTTCAGAGCATACAACGCATACGGAACACTTTGCATTGAGTTGGTGCCGAATGGAGCAAAATTGTTACCACCTGTTGGATCCATTTCCACACGGATCTGTACGCCTCCTGATTTCCAATCGATGTTTTCAAAATTTCCGGAGACTACATTACCTGAACCAATCACAAGATTGATACCTCCCAATGCATTTGTCATTGTGGATTGTGTTTCCTGGTAATACAATTGAACACCGCCAATACTCTCCACTGAAAATCTGAATTGAACGGGTGCTGATAATAGAGGATTTCCGCTTGCATCACGTATGACAGCCTGGTATTGCATGCTTTGTGGTACCTGAGCAGAAACCAAGTGTGTAAAAAGGATAAGGAAGCTTATGAGTGTTGTGCAATGTTTCATTTTTTTGAAATTTATATTTTGATGAATGAAGTCTTAATGGATGATGATATGCCTTGCTGAACCCTGAGAAAATAGATTCCGTAATCCAGCTGATCAATGTAGAGTGATTGGAGATTGTTTGCTGTTATGTCTTTTTCCATTACAATTTGGCCTAGCGTATTCTCAATGGATATACGTCCGCCTTTAAACTCATTTTTCAATTCAACATATAGCAAACCGGCACTAGGATTTGGATAAATATTTAACACGGGTGATGGAAGGATATCTTTTGTACCTGTGGATAGATTTATTTTTTCTGGTTGCTGGTATCCTTCAGAGATCCATCGTTCTGCATTGTTTTTATACTCGATAAAAGGTTCGCCAATGGAATATGAAATGTAGAATGAACCGGTATGCTGCATTCCACCACCTGTACTGAGTAGAGACAGGTCCTGGGATTGTGCAAAGAGATGGATCAGGTACGACACTGTGATCATGATCATCAATATGATTTTACGGGGCATAGGATTTTAGGTTTTTTGAATCGTTGATGAAATGGAATCAAGTTCGATGACAAGCTGGAGGATCTGGTTGAAAGGTGCTTCTGAATTCATGTATGGTTTTAATAATGGAGCGATGTAGTATGGTTTGTGAGGTATCCCTTTAAGACGCATCGGGAGATAGATATACTGAAGCCATTGCCAGATATCAGGAATAGGTTCTTCGCGATACCTGGTGATCCAGTCCGGAATTTCATGTGACCATACACCTGCTTTTTTCATAGCTTCTTCAATGAGATTGATCTGAGCTTGTATCGAATCTGCATAAAGGGTCATGAGGTCAATATTTCAATTCAAACTTAGAAGTAACCTGATGAGGCGAATGACATCAACTACTGAGCGGTAATAGTTTCGAATCAAAAGGATATATTGACTGAGGAAACGGTTGTTGCCGGGGGTCATTCACACTGGCATTGAGTGAATGGTGATGATTGATGATATAATGGTGTCACAGAGCAGAGTTAACTTCTGTAATTTTGCATTTCATTCTTTTATGGGTAATAAATGGATATCTCTTCTTTGTGTTTGCCTATTGCTCACAACAGGTGTTGAACTCTATGCCCAGCAACTTGCATTCCGACAACTTGGGAATGGCCAGGGGATAAACAGCCTTCCCGCCTGGAATTGTGCAATCGATAAATATGGTTTTTTCTGGATTGCCACTTCTGATGGTTTAGTCTGGTTCAATGGAAAGGAAACAACCTATTTCTTTCATCAGACCTATCCGGAAATACCTTCTGACCAGATTGGATTTGTGTATTGTGACAGTCGTAATTATATCTGGGTCTGCACTGATTATGGCTTGGTCAGGATCAATGATGAGCAAAAATTCCAACGACAGGTGATTGTTGAAAAGGATACAGCAGCAGATGTATCCTTATGCTTTGAATCCGGTGATGGGGATATGTATGCTCAGACATCCGATGGTATGTATTCGCAGAAGAAAAATGAAGAAAAATGGATCCACCAATCCTGGATGGATAGTCTGATAGCGCACCGAAGAGTAAGAGAGGTCCGCCGTTTTGATCATGATAGGATATTAATGCTCCTTCCTTCTGCGGGAGTATTGCTTGTGAATACCAAAACAAATAAACAGGACGCATTTTTCAATGTCAGAGGAGTCAATTGCGTTGCTAAATTTAATGAGCGAAGCATATTGATTGGAAGGAGCGGTTCATTCGGATTACTTTATGCAGATATTCATCAACCAGACCAAATAAATACCATTCCGGGGCCCTCATTTTTTCATAAGAAGAATGTACACGAGCAAATCATTTACATGGTCAGATCCCCTGATCACAATGTGTATATGACCACCGAAGGTGAAGGTCTGTTGCGAATAGATAGTACGTTGTCGTCATATACACTTTTTGTGCATGATCCGGTTAACCCATCTACAGTCATTAATAACAGTCTACGATATATTACCACTGATTCCTCAGGTGTGTTGGTCATTACCTCCCTTGATGGGGTGATCTATTCGAATGTGATGAATAATGCAGTCGAATACATTAACTACGAACAAACTGAAGATGGCAATCTGATAGATGAACGGGTGATCAGTATTGCAGAAGATAAAAATAAAAAATTGTGGATTTGTACGAAGGAACATATTCTTCTTTATGATCCTCAATTGAAACGTGCACAACAGATCATCATTCCTGTTGCAATAAAGGAGGATTCGACCACGCATTATCCAATGTATGTCGAACGAGATGAACATGACAATATGTGGGTGGCATTGCGGCAGGAAGGCATTGCTATTTTTAGTCCGGAAGGTAAATTCAAAAAAATAATTTCAGGTGCAGATTTTCCGGGTTTTGGTCGCATTTTTAATTCCACCCGGATTATCAGAGAAGGTCATGATGGTTTTATGTATGTGGGTACGGAAAGAGGAATTTTCAGAATCAGTCATGATGGATTAAAGTTGGATACGTTTGGTCAATTCCGTGGATTAGCTCCTCTGCGCGATGAAAGAATTGTGGATATTTTATTAGCGGATAATTCACTCTGGGTTTCCACCTCACCGAATGGAGCAGCATGGCGATATTCTTTTAGCGAAAATAAATTGGACACATTTACTTTACGCAAAGGCATGCCTTCAAACCGTGTTTACAGGTTGACAGCAGATAAGAATGGGAATATTTATATAGGTTCCCGCAATGGTCTGACTATTATTCATCGGGAAGATTCATTATTTAATTTGACTAAAGGACAAGGCCTGGTCAGTGACAGGATCGAAACTATTGAATCGGCTGATGATGGAAATATCTGGATGACCAATAGTTATGCCCTGCTTAAATATAATCCTGTGACAGGAGAAGTGTTCAAGCTGGGAGGAAGACAAGGTCTTTCCAATGCCAATTTTGCGATCATGGCATCTGCAAAATTGTCTGATGGTAAATTGGCTTTTGGTGTTTCAAAAGGATTGATCATTGTAGATCCGTCTACCATTCGATTTGATGAAGATTCATTGAACGTGTTTGTGTTTTACCGGAATACTGAAGGAAGAGAAATTCAATGGCCTCCCGGTCAGAAAATCTATTTTAATTATAAACAAAATAATATTCAGTTCACTTTTGCAACAAGTGACATAATGATTGCCGACCAGGTGTTATATAAGTACAGGCTTTCTTCTGGCGGTGAAGGACATTGGTCAGTTCCAACATTAAATTCAGCGATAGACTTTAATCTCAATCCTGGTAATTATTCTCTTGAGGTGGAAGCATTTGACGGCCATACTTGGTATAATCATGCATCACCTTTGCAGTTTAAGATCAATTCGCCATGGTGGAAACAATGGTGGTTTTTAGCATTATTATTTATCCTGGTTGCTACCGTATTATGGATTTATTTCAGAGGTCGTATTGAGAAGTTCAGAAAGGAATTATTAATTACACGCCAAATCTCTGATCTCGAATCAAAGGCATTGCGTGCACAGATGAATCCACATTTTGTATTCAATAGCCTCAACGCAATACAGGAATGCATAGTCACTGGCAGAGTGGAAGAAGCATATACTTATCTCTCTACGTTTTCAAAGCTCCTTCGAATGGTTTTGGAGCATTCTGATGTTCCTGAGGTAACTCTTCAGGAAGAACTTGAAGTATTTAGCTTATATATTTCTCTTGAAAAACTCCGATTCAAAGATGAAATGACTTATACGCTTCATTTGGATAGTGATCTTGACGCAGAAGAAATATTAATTCCGCCCATGTTGATCCAGCCTCATCTCGAAAATGCCATCTGGCATGGATTACGACATAAGGATGGCGACAAACATCTGAAGGTGATCATCAAAGAAAAACCAAATGGTTATCTTGAAGTTATAGTAGAAGATGATGGTATAGGAAGGATTAAGGCCACTGCGATGCGTGAGGCTCGTCTGGGAGGTAATAAACATCGGCCAAAAGGAAAACAACTCTCTGAAAACCGCATGTTGCTTCTGAAAAATGCTTATCCTGCAACGTCCATGAACATCACCGATCTTTATGATAAAAATGGTGAAGCTTCAGGAACAAAAGTAATACTCATTATTCCGATGTTAAAAAAAAGTATTGGTACAATTAAATAATATTAAATCATGATCCGCATATTGATACTTGATGATGAAGTAGCAGCCTGCAATATATTATCTGTACTGATTAAGAAATATATGCCATTGGAACATGAGATCCGCATCGTACAGAATCCGGCGGAGGCACTTCTTCTTTTAGATGAATACAAGCCTACACTAGTGATGCTTGACATAGAGATGCCGGGTATGAATGGTTTTGATTTTTTAAACAAAGCAGTCTCATGGGATTTTGATGTCATATTTACCACTGCTTATGACAAGTATGCCATCAAAGCCATTCGTTTCAGTGCGTTAGATTATCTATTGAAACCTCTTGATATTTTGGAGTTGCAAAATGCACTCAATCGCCATATCATCCGTCGCAGTCATTCTCAGGAGAGCAGAAAAGAACTTGTATCCAACCTGATTGAAAATATTCAAAAACCTGATACGGAAGAATATCGTCTTGCCATATCCACATCAGAAGGTGTATTCTTCTACATGCCATCCGAAATCATCCGGTGTGAAGGGGAGAGCAACTACACAAAGTTTTTCCTTGAAGGTGGAAAGTCTCTCATGGTATCTCATACATTAAAAGATTATGAATCCATTCTAAGCGATTATGGATTTGTCCGTGTTCACAAATCTCATCTTGTCAATATGAAATATGTCACAAAAGCAGATCGAGATGGCTTCCTCTGGCTTAGCAATGGCCAAAATGTCCCTGTATCAAGAAGGAGAAAAGAGGAAGTGATGAGT
Organism: Saprospiraceae bacterium; assembly: GCA_040004485.1. GTDB lineage: Bacteria > Bacteroidota > Bacteroidia > Chitinophagales > Saprospiraceae > Opimibacter. The sequence goes on along the minus strand of JBDUAU010000217.1, from coordinate 4,283 downwards.
ATGTTGAGGAAGGGGTGAATTTCATTTCCCCTTGGCTTCAGCCAGCAGGGCACAGGAGAACATAATAAAGGATAAGCTTTTCAATTGCCCCTGGCTTTAGCCAGGGGGGGAGGGAGGGGAGGCAATTATTTCAATGCGATGTGTCAATCAACATCGCCGGATCATTCTCAGGCACTTCATATGCCTTCTGTTTCTTCCCGAATACAGAAACATTGACATAGCGCTTAGGATTCAGCCTGAAGTCCTGTAAGAGTAATTCAAGATTCTTTGTCGTCGCCAATGTATGTGCATACAAGCCTTCATCTTTCAATAATTTTCCGAGACTGCCCTTTCCATTCTGCATATCCTTCATCACAGTTGATAATTGCGTAAATGATTTATCGGCTTCGGCTATTGTCGCATTTAGATTCTTGACTGTATTCTGTGCATCCGTGATCAATGCACCGGCATTAGCTCCTGCTTTTGATTCATCAAATTGTTTTGTGATACTTTCAAGATGAGAAATTGATGAAGCGATCTTATCCTGATTTTTAGCAATGGCTCCTGTGATGGCTTCAACATTCGCTAGTGTATTATTCAGATGCTTGTCATAGCTACCCATTGACTTATCCAATGTGCCGGTGATCGAAGACAGATTAGTGATCAGCGCGGAAAGCTGCGTATATGTTTTTGCAATCTCATTATTTGCATTTGGTGATGTCAGGGAGTCTCCCAGCGTATTTAAGATATCGCCTATATTCTCTTTAACTTTCGCGAGAGTTCCATTTTCACCCGGGTCAAGAAAAGAATCAAACATGCCTTTCACTTTTCCTTCGAGAAAACTTCCGGGCTTGGCACAGCCATCACCGGTACATGGCCCACTTATCCTTAGATCGATAGCTTTGCCACCCATAATACTTGTGCTCATGATCAAAGCAACTGCATCAGGAGGAATCTTAACGTCATGATCCAGATTCAATGTTGCAATTACCGTCTTCATATCTTCGTCAAGATTTATGGCGGATACTGTCCCTACACGGAATCCATGGATCAGCACCGGTGAACTTAAAGCCAATTGCTCAATGTCAGCATAGCGTACATAGTAGTCATTGGTGTGTTTAAGCACATTCCTGCCGCGCAGAAATTTATAGCCCCAAAAGGTGAGCGCAATGACAATAATCGCCATCACACCTATCTTAAATTCATTTGATATCTTCATAAATCTTTCAGTTTCTGCTTTTCATTCAGGCATAACGGGCATTAAATCCTGGGGAACCAGACAAGTGAACAAGCAATAGCCGGCAAAGTTAATTGACGGCGCAAAAGAGTGAGAATTTATTCTTGAAAAACTATGCCCGGATCCGCTCTCCATCCTTATAAGACACGATAAAAGCGCCCAGGAAGCCTTTGGCTTTAAGTTCTAAAAGGCGGGGCTGGGCTGCCTCGTAACTGCTGAAGTTGCCTACCAAAAACTTATAATATTCATTTTCCTTGATCACTTCCAGGTCTTTAAGGGATGTATATTTTGAATCCAGTGAGGGTTTTGAAGCAGCCGCTATCTGAATTCTATACGAAATCTGGTTAGTCTGAGGTTGAGTTTGAGGTTGATTTTGAGTCTTTTGTGTCACTGGAGTACTATGCACTACGACGGCAGTACTATCCGGAAGCTGAGGTTTAATTTTCTCAATTTCCTTAGTAGCCACTTCCAGTTCTTTTTGCTGGTCTTCAACATCCTTTTTATAATTGCCAAATGCTTTGAGAATAGACTCCGCGACATCATTTTGAGCTGACTCTTTCATCAGGAAGTTTTCATCTGTGTCAGTGCTTAAAAATCCCGATTCAATAAGTATGCTGGGCATCGTAGTCTCCCTGATGACCAGGAAACCAGCTTGTTTGACTCCTCTGCTCGGCAAGCGGCCCATTCTTTTGAAAGCACTTTCCACATATGTCGCCAGTTGAATACTCTGTTGAAGATGGACATTCTGAAACATCGACAGGATAATATGCCCTTCAGTAGAGTACGGATCAAACCCGTCATATGTCTTTTCATAATCATCCTCGAGAAGTATTGAAGCATTTTCCCTCTTGGCCACAGCCAGGTTGTCTTCAGCCCGATGAAGTCCCAGGACATAGGTTTCAGAACCTGTAGCGTGATTGCGGGGGCCTAGATAATTACAGTGCACAGATATAAAAAGATCGGCTTTGTTACGATTGGCGATCGCAGCACGTTCGTTGAGGGGAATAAAAACATCTGTCTTCCTGGTATAGATCACTTCTACATCAGGGTACCTGGCCTCAATTTTTTTACCCAGATTAAGGATAATGGACAGAGCGATTTCTTTCTCTTTTGTACTATTTCCATGACATCCGGGATCCTTACCCCCATGCCCGGCATCAAGCACGACTTTGGTTATTTTATAGGGATGCTGGGCTGCCAATTCTCCCCTGAAACCTAAAAATAAGGTTAAAACCAGGCTGAGAACTGACGTGAGACGGATAAGCGACGTTTTAGAACGGTAACAAACTTTCATACCTTTGAACATATGGGTTGCATTAGCAAAAGTAATAATATGTAAGTATATGTTCATATGCCCATTGTATATTATTTCAGGAGCCAGGACAACCACTAAACCGGTTTTTGGGTCTGATGTTAAATTCAACGACAGTTCATCAACCCTTATTTTCTAAAATTGCTCACTCACCCAGCCAGATTGAGGTCTCTTATCTTCATATTTACGATTATCATCTTATCCCTTGCTGGGATTAATACAGCTATTGCTCAAAACCCTTTGACCCTGGTTTTTCCTGAAGATTCTGTAAAAATCAATTCCTTCATTGCAGATACAACTAACCATGGAAAACGGGTAAACATCGTCATGTCACCGGACAGCCTCGATGCCAAGGTTGAATATGGATCTTTAGACTCAAACTACCTGGATAACGAAACGCACAAAGTCTACCTCTACGGAAAAGCTTACGTCAGGTACAAGGAATTATCCATCAAAGCCGACTATATCGTTGTCAATCTTGACAGCAGCATCGCCACCGCGGAAGGCAGACTTGATAGTTTGGGCCAGCTTACAGGGAAGCCTGAATTCAATATGGGTTCTGAAAATTTTACCGCAGAAAAGATGAGGTATAATTTTAAAACCCGTAAAGGTTTTATTTCAAATGTCCTCACAAAGGAAAACGATTTATTTGTCCATGGTGAAGTCACAAAATTTGTTGCCGGAGGCGCTGATTCCTTACATCAGGATGATATCCTTTACAACGAAGGAGCATTGATTACTACATGCACTGCCGAACATCCTCACTATGGTATCCGTGCAAGTAAGGTCAAAACCATTCCTGATAAATTAGCTGTCATCGGGCCTTCGCATCTTGAAATATTTGGAGTGCCTACGCCACTATGGCTGCCCTTTGGATTTTATCCCATTTCAAATACTCGACATGCAGGCCTCATATTCCCAAAAGATTATGAACGTTCTCCGACCTGGGGATTTGGTTTGAGGGGGTTAGGATATTATTTTCCCATCAAAGACTGGGCTGATGTACAATTGACAGGAGATATTTATTTCAATGGCTCATGGGGTGTCAATTTCAATTCCAATTATGTAAAAAAATATAAATTTCGCGGCAATATTGATCTTGGCTATTCTAACCGCATTACAGAAGCCAGTGATACTTATCTCAATTCGAAGAGTAAATCTTTTTCTATCCGACTCACGCACAACCAGGATCCAAAATCAAATCCGTATCAGACTATCGGCGGCAGTATTAATATTCAGACGAATGATTATCAATCACTCAATCACAATGATGCACAGAGCGCATTGACTAATACATACTCTTCCAATTTTAATTATAGCCGGATTTTTCCTAATAAACCTTATTCACTCACCGCTTCATTCAATCATAGTCAGAATACCAGGTCTCACATCGTAACGATCAACGCACCCGATCTAAATTTCCGCCTCAATCGAATCTATCCGTTCAAGAGTAAGAAGAAATCAGGTCCTGATCAATGGTATGAAAAAATTGCTTTTCAATATAGTGGTTCCGGACGTTCTCAGATCATTGGTACAGATACATCATTGTTTGATCGCTCGACATGGGCCAATGCACAATGGGGCGCACAACATCACGCAAGTGCCAATGTCAATTTTAATGTGTTGAAATATTTCAATTTCACACCCTCTATAGATTATGGAGAAACATGGTTTTTCAAAACACGTGATCGGATGTTCAGATTTGATCCGAATGATGTGAGATTTGTAAAAATTGATACAATTTATAGTCCGGAC
>JBDUAU010000550.1:0-10344 GCA_040004485.1 Saprospiraceae bacterium | reverse complement strand
GGCCAGCAGGACAGGTAAAATTTCAAATACCATTGCCAGCACAGAAATGGCGGTTAACATAATCAATGCCACTCCCTGATAACCTATAAATGGGTTCAACCAGGATCCTAAAATTGCAAGACTAAAGAATACTGAAATGCTTATGGAGTATTGAGCTGCCAGAGGTACAGCTTTGTTAAGCTTTATTTTAATTCTCTGCTGAAAATTCATAAAAGTTTATGTTGTATGAATACTTCAGGTTAAAAGAAGAACCTGAAGGGAGCTGCAATGTACCTATTCTAAATAAATTCTTACCTTAGCGGCCTATCATCCTTCGGTTGTCTTTCATTTGCCTAACGTGCTACTTAGCATGATGGCCTTCTATTGTTTGGACGAAGACCAATTTCAATACAACAATGATTTTGATCACCTAACTCAATGCTATATGAAGTCACTATACAACCAAAGATCTTTCTTCACGATATTCCTTGCCTTTACCATATGCATCGTAGGTAAAGCCCAGACCTCAACTGTATATTTTGACCTGGACGCATGTAATGGCTTGCTAAATGGCCCACACCAGGACTACAGCGAGTTTACAGGCCAGAATAACAATGGCGAATGCGCAAATCTTGATGTGCAGGGAGGTCATCTTTATCGTAATAATCCCACAGTCAATACACATTCCTGTACACCGGGAGTGGATGGAGATGTAGCTATGTGCATAGGGAGCAATCCGGCATGCACTTTTACACCTGATGCAGAAGATGCACTTCGGCTCGACCTATTGGTTTCCCCGGGGAGTAGCGGAAACAGTACGCTTAACGAGTTATCCTTTTATGAAAAAGGACCTACTCAATTTGTATGGATAAATGGGGCCTCAGGTCCAAATAATTATCCAACGCTTTTCGGTCTCCGCATTTTGAAAAACGGAACCCAAATTTATTTGTCTACAGATATTCCTACTGAGCTCCTTTGGAATCTCAATACATTTAATTTTTCAGGTCCTGAATTCACGGTTACTGTACCGACGATATTTAATTTTGAGTTTCTTCCATATTGCCCTGTTGGAAATGGCGAACCAGTTTCAGCATGGGACATTGATGAGTTAATAGTTTCATTTACTTGTTGCATAGCTCCTAATGGAGGTATTCTTTCAGGAGGCCCTTTCGAATTTTGCGTTGGTGATGGCGTGCCTGATCATGTGACTGGCATTATGCTTACTGGCCAAACAGGGCCTAACTCCCAATGGATTGTTACAGATTCTCAAAATAATATACTTGACCTTCCATCTTCAATAACGTCAGTCGATTTCGATGGTGGTGCCCTGGGCAATTACAATATCTATCATATCAGTTATGAGGATGGTTTGTCCGGACTGGCCATCGGCAATAATGTTCTGACAGACTTAACTGGCTGTTTCGATCTCTCAAATTCAATTTCAGTAATCCGTAATCATCCGTTGGGTGGCACATTAACTGGTGGCCCATTTGAATTCTGTTTAAATGATACAAATTTTAATGTGATGAATATCGACCTCTCCGGGAATGCTGGTTCGCATTCACAATGGGTGGTTATAAATAGTGTGAATACCATAATAAGTTTGCCAGGCTCTCTTGATGAAATTGATTTTGAAAGTTTTGGCCCAGGTACTTTTTTTATTCTGAATATTAGTTTCTTCGACCCACTCTTAGGTCTTGGCATTGGTAATAATCTGATTAATGATGTTACAGGTTGTTTTGATCTTTCAAATTCCATTATGGTAACACTTAATGAACCAAATGGTGGGACTCTTACAGGAGGACCATTTGAATTTTGTGTAGGAGACAGCATACCGGATTATGTATCAGGCGTGGTTCTATCGGGCAATACCGGGACAACTTCGCAATGGATCGTTACGAATGATGCCCATATAATCCTGAGTCTTCCTGCATCAATTGACTCCCTTAATTTTGATGGCGGTGGACAAGGTATTTGTCTGATCTGGAATATTAGTTATTACGGTATGATCTCCGGACTTGTTCCAGGTAATAATTTATTATCAGATGTCACAGGCTGTTTTGATCTCACAAATTCCATCACGGTTGTTCGCAATCAACCGGAAGGTGGATTTCTGACTGGAGGTCCATTTGAGTTTTGCGCAAATGACAGCCTTATTGATGTAACGAGTATAATTATTAGCGGCAACCTCGGGCCTAATTCGCAATGGATAGTGATAAATGATCTGGGCACCATTATAAACTTACAAGACTCTCTTGGAGATATAGATTTTGAAGGTAGCGGAACAGGTACTTTTTTTATTCTGAATATCACCTTCTTCGATACTTTATCAGGTCTTGTGATTGGAAATAATCTTCAAAATGATGTCTCAGGATGTTTCGATCTGTCCAATCCGATCAGTATAATAATTGCACAGCCGGATGGAGGCATACTCACAGGAGGGCCATTTGAATTTTGCGTAGGAGACAGTATTTCGGATTATGTTTCAGGGATAGGTCTTTCAGGAAATGTGGGGACGACTTCCCTGTGGGTGATTACAAATGCAGAAAACGAGATCCTGAGCCTTCCTGTATCTCTCGATTCGGTAAATTTCGATGGCGCACCACCCGGTATCTGCCTCATTTGGAATATCAGTTTTTTTGATACCATCACCGGTCTTATTCCAGGTAATAATCTGCTGACAGACATTGAAGGTTGTTTTGATCTTTCAAATTCGATTACAGTCAATCGTAATCATCCGGAGGGCGGCATACTGACCGGTGGTCCATTCGAATTTTGTGCCAGTGATAGCCTTATTGATGTAACGAGTATAATTCTTAGCGGCAACGTCGGCCCTAATTCGCAATGGGTGGTGATAAATGATTCGAACACAATTATAATCTTGCCGGACTCTCTTGGAGACATAGATTTTGAAGGGTTTGGTTCAGGTACTTTTTTTATTTTGAACATTAGTTTTTTTGATACCCTCTCAGGGCTTCTTATTGGCAATAATCTTAATACTGATGTTACAGGATGTTTCGATCTATCAAATTCAATCAGTGTTGTAATTAATCAACCTGATGGTGGCATACTCACAGGAGGACCATTTGAATTTTGTGTAGGAGATAGTATTCCGGATTATGTCTCAGGTGTAGTTCTTTCAGGAAATGTTGGAACTACTTCGCATTGGGTCATTACAAATGAAGACAACGAAATCCTGAGTCTTCCTGCATCACTTGACTCAATAAATTTTGATAATGCTCCTCCTGGTATTTGTCTTATTTGGAATATTAGTTATTTCGATACGATCTCAGGGCTTGTGCCAGGGAATGATTTGCTTACAGATATTACGGGATGTTTCGATCTTTCCAATCAAATAACAGTCAACCGGAATCAACCTGCAGGAGGTACATTGTCTGGTGGACCTTTTGCATTTTGTGCCGGGGATAGTATTACGGATGTTACAAGTATAATACTCTCAGGTAATATCGGACCGAACTCACAGTGGGTAGTTACGAATGATCTTAACATTATAATCAGTCTGCCTGATTCATTGGAGGTTGTGGATTTTGGCGGTAACAATCCCGGCGTATTCTTTATCTGGAATGTGAGTTTCTTCGATACACTTTCCGGAATGTTAGTAGGTAATGATTTATTTGAAGATTTGGCTGGCTGCCTGGGCATATCTGATTCTGTCATAGTTATGCTTACGCAACCAGATGGTGGTACACTCACAGGGGGTCCATTTGAATTTTGCGTTGGAGATAGCATTGCTGACTATGTTTCTGGTATTAGTCTTACTGGGGAAACAGGAGAAAATGCGCAATGGGTTATTACGAATGAAACGAATGACATCCTGAGTCTTCCTGCGTCTCCGGACTCTGTCAATTTTGATAATGCAATTCCAGGTATATGCCTCATTTGGCATGTTAGTTATGACAATGGAATTTCAGGTCTTGAACCAGGTAATAATCTTCTTGCTGACGTGTTTGGTTGTTTTGGACTTTCAAATCCACTAATGGTTATTCGTCATCAACCCGAAGGAGGAACGTTGACGGGTGGCCCATTTGAATTCTGTGTAGGTGATACTATCACAGACGTAACCAGCATTATACTTTCAGGAAATATCGGAGACAATTCGCAATGGGTTGTCATCGATACTGGAAACACTATTTTGATTTTGCCAGACTCATTGGAACAAGTAAACTTTAATGGTAGTGGTCCGGGTACATTCTATATTGTTCATATCAGTTATTTTGACACACTAACCGGTCTTATTATTGGTAACAATTTAATAAATGATGTCATTGGTTGTTTAGCTATTTCAGATTCATTAACCGTGACTCTAAATCAACCTGTTGGTGGTGAACTGACTGGTGGCCCATTTGAATTCTGCGTGGGTGACACCATCCCGGATCATGTATCCGGTGTTGATTTAGTCGGCAATGTTGGCGCCAATTCACAATATGTTGTTACTGATTCAGTATATAATATTCTGAGTCTACCTGTGACGCCGGAAGATTTTGACTTTAATGAAGGTCCACCCGGAAATTTCTTGATTGTGCATATAAGTTATGACGGACTGTTAACTGGCCTGGAAATAGGCAATAACCTGCTAACTGATCTGGAAGGATGCTTCAGTTTATCAAATGCGATCACAGTAGTTCGTATAGATTGCGAAGGTTTTCAGGGAGGTCCAATATTTGAATTGAAAATATCTCCGAATCCTGTCAGAGAAATAATGACACTCGAGATATTCCATAGCGGTGAAGAAATGCCATTGGTTCTAATATATGATGCCAGTGGCCGTGTGTGTTTCAAGCAATATCAACAATCTGATAATCCCATGAAAATTAATATGAGAAATTATGTTGAAGGTTGTTATTTCGTTAGGGTTGAAAGTATTGAAGGAAATAAAACTGAAAGAATCATAGTAATAAAGTAATCCTTCCGCTTACAAGATATGATCTATAAAAACAGGGCAAAGGATATTTGCCCTGTTTTTTTATATTACCAGCTACGTGACAGAATTACTATTATTATCTCCAATACACCAGCTACAGCGAAAGAATCCGTTTCGTCTCACTCACGATTCGCCCGAAATGTTCCTGATGCTTACCGGACAATAGTTCGTCATTAAACGCCGTGGCGATTTTCTGCACCAACATTTTATATTCAGGACTATCTTCTTCGTATAGGTTTCGGCTAAAACTGATCTGCTGTTCATCTTCTTTGTACACGATATCCAGTTTCGTTGCACCACTTCCAAGTCCAATAGTACGACCTGAGTATTCTGTAGTAGTATCTTTGATTATGTTTGTTTCGTTCCACCCCATTTGATGTAATACAAAATCTTTAAATACGGGCAGCATGCCGGCCTTCACAGGGTATAAAAAATAATAATTGTCAGTTTCTTTGTAACTGCCCGACCAGTTAGGCAGTTTGTCCCATTTTTTTAAGGCCAGTGTATCCCCATTCGTATTCCATTCAAAATAAGTATTGAACCAATCGAGGTTGATTTCACTAATCTCTTTCATGCGTGTATCTGTGTCGTCGTAGAGCACGGTATAGCCCTCATCTTTTTCATAATCATACACAACGATGGCATGTTCTGAATCCGGCAACTTGGATTCTTCGGTGTTCCAGGATTGAAATGCGGAATTGAATACAATCTTTTTATGATCGGGCGAAAAAGCAAGGGCCCCATTGGGTTGAGGATAGGAATAATTGTCAATTGCATTATTGCCCTTGTTGAAAAGCCATCGTTTACTTGTTTGTATGTCCAGTACTACATGTCCACTCACCAATAAGTAGCGCCCACCTTTCAGGCTATCCAATTGATTCATTTCAAGCGTATCATTCCTGGAGAATACTTCCATGAAAGCCCCGGGTTGTCCTCCCTGACTATCCAAAAATTGAACAGAGGCGAAATCGCTGCTTTGTTCGACAATAGGCTCCACTATAATTTGTCCATCTTTTATATAAATCAAAAACAGGCTCTGGCTTCCGGCTAACAACGTGGGCGTAGGTGCATCAGGTAGTGCATATACGCGCCACAAAAACGCTAACCCGGTATTCGTTTGCAAAGACGAAGGGAATTCCACTGGTTTGCCCTCATGCCAAATGGAGTAAATGATACTTGTCTGTTTGGACACACCATAGTTGATGTTATATGTTTTACTTGTACTGGCATCTGCCCGAATGACAAAGGGGCCATAAGCAATCTCTTTCTGAGTGGAGGTTGTGTCTGCTCCCTTAACTTTCCGCAGAATGTAGAAAAGTATTACACCTATCGCTAAGAGGGCAATTACCAATACTATAACTTTCATCTTTTTAAATCCTTAGATGATGCTAATGTATAACAACGAATTCCGAAAGTCGAACAAAGTATTGAATCTTGAATATCGATCAAGCAAAGCTGAGATCAGAATGGAATATTATATATCGAAATATGAAGTGAATATTGAATAGCTACCAAGGAATGCCGAGATCAGAAAAGAATCAAAACTGCCCCTTCATCCCCCTAAAATACTCCCACAACCTCAAAAACTTTTCCGAAGCCCTCAGAACAGGCTCCTAATCCACACCTTGTTTCGTCATCCACTTCCATTGTGAGTCCAGCAAACCCGGATGTGCAAGACCCTGCAATTCGATGGGCTCATAGACAGTATCGGGTGCCGCTTCAAAACAACCATGCTTGCCATAGCGTGGGCGGCTGTGGTTCAACCATGCATTGAAATCACTTTGGAAGCCAATGGCGAGGTCGATCTTTTCATTTTCTGTGAAAATTTCTCTACATCCGTACCACCTTCTGCATCACTCTTCTACCAATACCATCAGTCAATTCTATTAGGTATAATCCCGATTGAATATCCAATCGTATACTGTTCTTTCCCGGCTGCAATTTTCCGGAGCCCAACAATTTCCCCGTTAAATCAATAATGCTGTAGTATGATTCATTAGCAGTCTCAATGATGAGATCACCATCAGTAGGATTGGGATAAATAGAAAAAGTATTTCCTGGTTCTGCAATCCCGACCGTAACTAAATCATCTGTAAGAGTCCAGATGGTCGTATTCGTTTGAATGGGTTGATTAAAGTCAAAATAAATACTGGCTTTATTGAATACGTTTTGGTTCGGGGTGAATAAGCTATCAGGCTTGATGGTAAAGGAAACAAATCCCTGGCTTCCCGCCTCATCTTCTGCACGAGATGGCAGATCGATATTCGTAAATTCAAATTTGATGATGCCTTCGGGTGAAATGGTGACGGCTACTTCGTGACTGCTGGCCACGAGTTCAAAGGTAGAAGGATCAAGTCCTGCATCAAGTGTATCCAGGACGATTATATCAAAAGCTTTGGCAGTCCCTTCGTTTTGAAAACGGATAGTATATTTTATGGGATCGCTGATTAGGGAAGCATGATCAACAAAGTCACCGACGGGTTCCACTTTCTTATCATTCGGATCGTAGGAACAGCGTATCGTATCGCTGGTTACCGATGTTAATGTGGTGTCTGCCGTTTGAAATATACTTTCCAATTCTGCAGAAGTTCCCACCGAAGTGGATCCGGGTGCTGTAAACGTCAATCTGATATTTTTCCATTCAAATGGTGCCATCGTCAAATCATTAAAGATGAGTTGCCCGGATGATTCCATACTCGGAGATAAAGAACTATTAACAAAAGAAAATATATCCGGGTAATTCAATACAAGGCTACCTGAAGCAGGATAAACACCTTTGTCATGGATACTTATTTGCACTTTGAAATCCCTTCCACACAGCATAGGTCCGTTGTTTAAATTCATTTGCACGACAGGCTTTTCGTCCGTCCAAAATCCAAAATCAGGTAATGCACTTGAATAATCAACAAAAGATGCTGTTTGCGGATTGGATGTTGTGGATTGAGCTGAGGAGTTTAACTCATGATGGAATTGGTTCTCTCCGCTGGTATCACTATAAAATGCATAGATCCCGGATGTGTTCGCTATGGACCAAGCATTGGTATTCAGATTAAGAACTTTTTGACCAGGTACTAATAAATCTGTACCGGAATTAAAAATTCCATTCTTATCAGCATCAAAATAAACCTTTCCGGTCCCTCTGTAATAGTCCTGGAGTTCAGGAATTTCCAACACCGATGCACCTACATTCTGCGTAACAATGAGATTGCCATGAGGATCAAGGTTTACTCTGTATAGCTGATCTTCTGTGAGACCCGAATTCAGAATATTGTAATGTTGCAGGTTTTGTTTGTCCCAATAAAACAATCCGTCATTAAAAGAGGCGACCCAGAAATGACCCTTCCTGTCCTGCACTATATTACTGACATCAACGTTTGACCAGTCCTGATTGAAATTGTGCCAGTTCACACCATCATATTGCATTAAACCATTCGACGAAATGGTCCAGATGAGATCATCGTTGTCCACGATAACTTCAAAAACATAATTGCCTCCGTCGCCGGAACCTAAATGTTCAAAAGAATGACCATTATACCGGATCAACTTATCATCCCAAGCGCCTATGTACACATTGCCTTTACTGTCAAGATCCAATGACGTACCAAACTGAAATTCATTCCATTGATCAATCATATGAACGGTGTCATTTTGGATATACCCAAAACCAGATTCACCCGATATAAAATATATCTTTCCATCAGTCGATGCTTTAATATCGTATACGTTTGATTGGCCATTTAAAAAACCGCTGACGATTCCATTCGATATTCGAATGATACCCGGATACAAATGGCTGCCTGAATTGACGACATTATTGAACCACACATCGCAGGTATTTGGATCTACTGTCATCCTGTTGGAAAGGAAACTATTAGAAAACGCAGGTGTTACTCTAAAATTTTCCCACGTTCCATTGGCGTATCGGACATCAATTCCTTCTCTGCTGTTAAACCAAAGATTGCCATGGCAGTCGGCCTGAACATCTCCCTGATAGTTGTCCAGCATCGGAACAATCTGCGATCTGACTGGATGCCAGGCTTGTCCGTCAAATCGATATAATGTATAATCAGAGTCGAGCGTAAATAATCCTGCATACAACCCTGTTGAAACATCAGCACCACTAAAAATGGGAGTAGCATCAACAGGTAATGTGCCCAAATCCTGATTATGATAATAGGTCACCTGATGTCCATCATATTTTATTAATCGAATTTGATCAGCATTATTTTTATAGGGTTGAAAATAAATGTTACCGGAATTGTCTGAGAATGACCGATAGGTTTCAAGGCCTGGCGTGGAAAGCTCTGACAATATACCGTTGCTCAACTGCAGTAATCTTGTAGTGGAAGAAATAATCAGCGCTCCATCTGTTGCTTTACGAATATCCCAAAGCTTATCGGTCGATCCGAGAATACTGTTACTTATATTCCAGGTTTCCGTGATCACCGCTGAATTGACATCATATTTGTATATGTTGTTTTTATCGATGATGAAAAGTGTATTCTCATCCACTGGACAATATGAGTATTGCTCCAGGGGAAGTCCGCCAAATGATTCTAACTGGCCGTTCCTGATCCTCATTAATTTATGAACATATGTATATCCCCGTTTTTCAACAAAAAACCAAACATCATTATTAGGTAGAATTTGAAGGTTCTCAATTTGTTCATAGAGACTATCTACAATGCCATTATAATAATGCGTCCATTCGTTCTGATACAATCGGAAGACTCCTCCGTTCTCACTACCAAACCACATGGCTCCGTCCGGAGCTTTTTCGATCGTGGCTACACCTCCCCCAATGATGCCACTGTTGCCTGCAAGGTAAGTTTGGAACTCTCCTGTTTCTATGTTTGTCCGGGTAAGACCTCCTTGCGAGCCAACCCAAACGTTCTGCCCATCCACTAAAATGTCAGCAATCAATCGATCATTGACATAGTTGGACCAGACTTGTTGTGTATGAGCTGAAAGCACAGAAGTGGTGACCAGAAATGCAATAAGTTGTGATTTCATCATTGTCGATTTTGATGATAAATGAATCAAGTTACCCGGAGAGAGAAGCTGCGAGGCTAAAATTAACTAATCCTCTTCGTTGAAAATAGCGGCTAAAGGACAAAATGTATTTGCGTTAACTCAGGACAATAACTCATTTTTGACCCCATCAAGTGGATACTGTCTAGCATCAGGTAGTGCGTATCCGCGCAACAAAAACGCTAATTTCTGATTAAGATTTGGGAGGTAATAATACATTTAGTTTTTAAGTTCTATACATGATGTTAATATGGGTAATTGAGTCCTCACGCTTCCTCCACTGTCCGTATTAGGATTCGTAGGATTAATAGATTGCAGGATTGGAAAAATTGACTATTTATTGTAGTCTTTGTTTTCAGGATGGGTGATATTATACACCATTTAAAACATGC
>JBDUAU010000111.1:0-3076 GCA_040004485.1 Saprospiraceae bacterium | reverse complement strand
AATTCCCAGTCATGTATCAGCGGAAACACCCGGATCAATTAACGAAGGCGGAGAGCTTGGTTACGCATTGGTGCATGCTTACGGGGCTGCGTTTGACAATCCTGATTTGATCGTCGCCTGCGTGATTGGCGATGGTGAAGCTGAGACGGGAGCATTGGCTGCAAGCTGGCATTCTAATAAATTCTTAAATCCTGTACATGATGGTGCTGTACTCCCCATCCTGCACCTCAACGGATATAAAATTGCAAATCCAACTGTGCTTGCCAGGATTCCGAAAGAAGAATTAGAGCAACTTTTTACCGGGTATGGCTATAAAGTATACTGGGTAGAAGGAACTGATCCATTTGAAGTCCACCAATTATTGGCTTCAACACTTGATACAATTATACTTGAAATTAAAAGAATTCAAGCAGAAGCACGTACAAATGGATTTACCGTACGTCCTAAGTGGCCAATGATTATTTTCAAAACACCTAAAGGATGGACTTGTCCTAAAATGATAGATGGTGTGCAGATAGAAGGTACCTGGCGATCACATCAGGTTCCACTTTCTGAATTAGCTACTAAAACAGAACACATAAAAATCCTTGAGCAGTGGATGAAGAGCTATAAAGCTGAAGAACTCTTCGATGATCACGGAAAATTAATACCTGCTCTTGCTGAATTAGCTCCTGCCGGAAACCGGCGAATGGGCTCCAATCCGCATGCAAATGGTGGATTACTATTACGTCAGCTACAGATGCCTGATATCATGGAGTATGCTATCTCGCTGCCTGAACCAGGTGTGATTAATGCTGAAAGCACATTGATCATGGGGGCCTTTGTTAGAGATGTGATGAAGCTCAATTGGGATATGCGAAATTTCAGGGTATTTGGTCCGGACGAAACGGCATCAAACCGCCTTACGCATTTGTTTGAAATCACAGGCCGCACTTCAACTGCTGAAATACTGGATATGGATTTTCAAATATCACCCGATGGACGCGTGATGGAAGTACTGAGCGAACATTTATGCGAAGGTTGGCTGGAAGGATATTTACTTACAGGCAGGCATGGATTGTTCTCCTGCTATGAGGCATTTATTCACATCATCGATTCCATGTTCAATCAGCATGCTAAATGGCTTCAGGTGTGCAGGCACATTCCATGGCGGCGGCCCATAGCTTCTTTAAATTATTTACTGACATCACATGTATGGCGTCAGGATCACAACGGCAATAGTCATCAGGATCCAGGCTTCCTTGATCACGTATCAAATAAATCTTCTGATATCATACGGATTTATCTTCCTCCGGATGCTAACACGTTGCTTTGTGTAACCGATCATTGCTTGCGAAGTCAAAATTATATTAACGTCATTGTGGCAGGAAAGCAACCTGAGCTGCAATTTATGGATATGCCATCCGCAATAGAACATTGCAAAGCAGGGCTTGGCATTTGGTCATGGGCCAGCAATGATCATGGACAAGAACCGGATGTCGTAATGGCCTGCTGTGGAGACGTGCCTTCATTGGAAACATTGGCTGCAGTTAAAATACTAAATGAACATCTTCCAGAATTGAAAATCCGGGTGATTAATGTTGTAGACCTGATGACCATCCAATCTCAAAGTGAACATCCGCATGGTATCAGTGACAAAGATTTTGATGATCTTTTTACGACCAGCAAACCTGTCATTTTTGCATTTCATGGATATCCCTTACTTATTCATCGCCTGACATATCGAAGAACCAATCATGATCAAATACATGTAAGAGGGTACAAAGGTAATGGCACGACGACTACTCCTTTCGATATGGTCGTGCTAAACGATTTGGATAGATTCCACCTCGCAGGTGATGTCATAAGGCGTGTCACGGGATTAGATGCAATTAGCTTTCAGGCAAAGGAGTTTATTCGTAAAAAACTGATTGAGCATCATGCCTATATCCGTGAACATGGTGAAGACATGCCGGAAATCCGTAACTGGAAGTGGAATGATGGTATCGGTAAGAAAAATATACAATAACAGCAATTAAGAAATGGTACGCTTACTCATTCCATGACAAAAACTAACTTTGCACTTTAATGGCTGTTTAAATAAAACTCTTAATGAAATATATCTTTGCAATATTTATTTTTTTAGCGTTCGCAATAACAACATTCTCTCAGGACAGAGTGTTTGCTTACACCTATCAAACCAATATTCTGCCTAAAGGAAGTTTTGATATAGAATTTCAAAATACCTTAAGTGTTGGAAAAGTCGGGGCATACAGTCCATATGTTTTTGGACAACATCTTGATCAGCGTCTGGAACTTGAAGTTGGCCTCGGCAAAAAAGTGCAGACATCTTTTTATTTGAACTCTGAGCTTTTCAATTATGCAGACACAACTTCAACTGATTTGAACCAGGAACTTCACATCAGTTTCAGCAATGAATGGAAGTGGAAACTTAGTGATCCGGTTGCGAACAGGATTGGGTCAGCCCTTTATGGAGAATTGGAATTTGGCGGAAACAATATTGAGTTCGAAGGGAAAATAATTCTTGACCGGCAAGTGAGTAAAAATTTATTCGCTTTCAATCTTGTCGGTAAATACGAAATCGAGCGAATTATTTCGAGAGACGCAAACAACGTCACAAAGGCAGCATGGACGCACAACTCCCCCGTTGAACTTTATTTTGGGTATATGCACCTCTTCAGACCCGAAATCAGCGTGGGATTGGAAATGAGAAATAATAACGACATCACGAAAGAGGATGGTTGGATGAATTCAGTTTTGTTTGTTGGTCCAGCTTTTCACGCTACCATCGATAATTTTTTTGTAAATATTTCTGCTTTGGCACAACTTGCAAATTTAAAAAAGACCGATGTGGCTCCTGGAAACAGGGATTTGAATGATTTTGAAGCAGCAGAATTCAGGGCACTTATTGGTTATAGTTTCTGATGAGAAGAAAAGAAATTATAATCGCAATCATGTGTTACGCACTTTTCAGTTGCAGCCAGCAATTGTATGTGCCCGTATCCTCAGATGACACGCAACAGCAACAGCTTCTGGCTGGAAGGGACAGTGCGAGCGTTGATGACGCTGACCGGGT
>JBDUAU010000535.1:0-10351 GCA_040004485.1 Saprospiraceae bacterium | reverse complement strand
GTTTTACAGCCTCTTCAAGGCTAGTGGCCAATGTTTTATTTTCTGTTTCTAGTTTTTTGTTTTTGTCAATGATTAGATGATAATCCCGGATCACCTGATCCAGTCTTTCCTGTATATCCTGTATGATTTCAGCTGGGTTATACATCGTAGGTAAAGATAGGGTGAAAGTGTGGGAATTAGGCATAGATATTTTTTTAACTATGTAACTGGTTAATTTTCAGATGAATTTCATGATATCGTAGCCTATTGGGTAGAAGAGGCAGAATGGCAGAAAAGGCGGAAGAGGCAGAATGGCAGAAAAGATGGAATGGGTAGTAGAGGCGGAATGGCTGAAAGGAAGAATAAGGCTGTCCCTCTGTTCTTGATCCAAGGGGGTTCAAACTTTGAATTGCACTCTTTTACCCCCGGTACCTGAAAGGGGAAGTTGTTTAATCTTAACCTAATGTCTTCAGCTACCCAACCTGGGAATTGCATTCTGTTTACAATTTTATATAACTCGCTAACCTGATCCTGAAAGGATCACACGTTAATAGCCGCGGGTTGCAACCCGCGGATAATGTGGAAGCGAAAATTTGGAACCCTGAATGGGTTCAATAAAATCTGTATCTATAAAGAAGTTTATCTCAATAACGTAACAACCCGAAACACTCCATCCTACTTCCTGATCTCCGCCTTAATCCCCACAATAAACGCCTTTTGCATCCGACTAAACCACTGATCCAGATCCCTATCAGACAAAGTGGCATCTTTATTTTCAACAGTAAAGCGAAGTCCAACACTCATTTTACCTGCACCCAGTTTATCTGAGTTTGTATAAATTTCAAATACATTGATATTGGTCAGCCACTCACCACCGGCTTTGATCGCGACGGCCTTTATTTCATCATATGAAGTGCTTTCATTTATGACGACCGCGAGATCTCTTTGTACCAGCGGAAAGCGATTCAATTCTTTATAAATCGCAGTGAATTCAGAGGCTTTTTTAATGGTAGATTCAAACATGACATCTGCAAGAAAAACAGATTGCTTTATATCAAACCTGTCACACAAGGATGAAGCCACTTTTCCAAATCTGGCCAAAACTTTTTCACCCTCACTATATTCCAGTCCATATTCCAAACCGGATTCGTTTTCAACTTTGCGCGTTGTCCAATCTGAAATACCCAGTCTTGCAAAAAGAGAATGTACTTCTGATTTGATCGTAAAGAAATCTACCGATTTTGTATTCCCGCTTTGCCAATGAACAGGTTGTTGCTGACCTACAAGAGATATTACCAGATGTTCTGTTTCGGAAGGCTGTCCATCGTATTGATGATATGATTTTCCGAATTCATAAAGACGAAGATCATCCTGCTTACGATTGACATTGCGCCTGATCGTCTCCAGTGTCGGAATGATCATTTCAGGACGCAAGAGATTCAATGATTCATTAGAAGTGTTGTGTATGGTCACCCACGAGGCTGCATCCGAAGCATCGAGTCCTTTGTAATAAGCCGGAGACGTCAACGACATATTCATACACTCCAAAAATCCTTTCGAAGAAAGTAACTGCCCGATCAGTCTGCGCATGCGGTGAAGTGCAAATCTTGATTCCATCGCTACCGAGGTATTCATTTTTCCGGGCAATGGAATATTGATGTAGCCGTATATCCGCAGGATCTCTTCGATCACATCAATCTCCCGAAGGACATCCGCCTTATTTGTCGGAATGGTAACGACAAGATGCTCATCAGATTTTTCGATGATCTCCATGTGAAGAACCTGAAGTATCCGGACCACTTGCGGCATTGTAAATGCTACGCCCGCCGTTTTATTTATTTTCTTCAGATTTAATTTTATCCTAACCGGAGAAATTGGCTTTGGATAAATATCAAATAATTCAGAAACAACTTTCCCGCTTGCAAATTGAGAAAGAAGATCTGCAGCACGTGTAAGTGCTTTGACAGTGACATTCGGATCAGATCCTTTTTCAAATCTACGCGCAGCCTCTGTACGCATATTGTGGCGCATACTACTTCGCCTTACCGAACCTGCATTGAAATGAGCAGCTTCGAGAAAAATAGTCTTCGTTGTATTCGAAACACCTGAATCCAAACCGCCATATACACCACCGATGCACATCGGATTTCCAACTCCATCACAAATCATCAGATCTTCTTCTGACAGTTTATAGGTCACTCCATCGAGAGCAAGAAACGGTGTACCTGCTTTTTTTGTTTCCACGATGATTTCCCGACCGGCTATTTTATCGGCATCGAAGGCATGCAATGGCTGACCGATTTCGTGCAAAATAAAATTAGTGATATCCACTACATTATTGATCGATCGGATACCAATAGACTGAAGATGTTTTTGCATCCAATCAGGTGAAGGACCAATACGGATATCCGAAATGAGAAGGCCTGAATATCTGGGACATGCTTCAGCGTTACGGATATTTACTTTGAATGTTTGGGGATTGGCTGATTTTTTTATTTCAGGAATCGATGGCCATTGCACTTTATATTCAACATTGTTCTGCAATGTCAGATATGCGGCGAGATCTTCTGCCACACCGAGTACTGAAGTTGCATCAGAACGATTCGGAGTAAGACCAATTTCCAAAATAGTATCTGAGGTCAAATGATAATAATCACTTGCGAGCGTACCGATCTTCACATCATCCGGTAAGACCAACACACCTTCATGGCTTTCACCTAAACCCAATTCATCTTCGGCACAAATCATCCCTTCGCTAAGAGCGCCGCGGATTTTTGAAGTATTGATTGCTCTTGGTTTTCCATCTTTATCATATAGAGTCGTACCCGGTATAGCTACCCAAACAGTCTGTCCTGCAGCAACATTAGGACCACCGCATACTATTGAAGACGGACGATCACCACCGATATCAACTGTAGTAACTTTCAGTCGATCTGCATCCGGATGTTTTTCACAAGTGAGGACTTTGCCGGCGATCACACCTTTCAAACCACCAGGCAAGGATTCGAATGATTCTATTTTCTCGACTTCGAGGCCAATGGACGTCAGGGCTTCAGCTATCTGATCGGGGTTCAGATTAGTCTTCAGATAATCATTGAGCCATTGAAGGGATAAGGTCATGTATGTTCTTCTTTGATCAGTTGCGGCTGAATTTCAAAATGAAAAATTCAGGGGAGTAAAGATAAGTTTTATTTGAGGGAGGTTAGATTGGAGGGGAGCAGGGGTGAATTCAATATCATTTCATGTTTTCCTAAAACATAATGATGTTTTCCTAAAATATAATGATGTTTTCCTAAAACATGATTGTGTTTTCCTAAAATATAAGGGTGTTTTCCTAAAACATAAGACAAACCTCCATAAACTCCGGGGATCAATTTAGCTCATAGGCACTTTCGCCCTAATCCCAATCCCTACTACGGAATCACCTGTACCTCAGCCGCCTGCAACACAGGAAAATTATTCCCCTCCACATCCGTAACAAAAGCAATGATATGCATGTGTTGCGGATCCCAATTAGAATCCAAAGTTCTTGTATACGTCTGACTAAATGTCTGACCAATGGTTAAACCATTTGAGATCGATGCTCCAGTAGGAGGAGTCAACATCCCGCGTAACACATGATTGTGCACATAATTGGGAACAAGCCCACCATTCTCTACATCAATCTGGGCATCGACGATTCCACTTTCGGTGACCATGATCGATAATCTGATGTCTCCACTGACGGCTTCTTTTCCAATCCCGTTGACAGTGACTGTTAGTTCTCTCGTCGCTGCATTATAGTCATGATCAATAGAAAGTTCGACCGATGGAGCTATTTGAATTTGGGTGGTAATAGCGGATGCCCATGCATTGGAACTCAATAACAATTCGCTACTGACCGGAGTTCGGTTGACATCACCAGCAGGGTATCCAAGAGGCGGACCTAAATAATCAATAAGTACATCACCTTCAGGTGTACGAAAATCATATTGACCCAGGGGCGGACTTTGTGGCCTTGCAAAAAATCCGGCATGAATAGAAACGGCTACAAGATTATCCGGAAACTGCTGAAGCAAATTTTCAAGCTCACGACTCCCTTTAGGACAATTCGGACAAGCTTTGCCGGTGAATTCTTCCAACAGGATAGTACGGTTCCCGGCAGGAACAAATGGTTCGATGATTCTTTTCTGTTCGTCACATGAGAAAAAACAAAGGAAAGAAGAAAGAAGACAGAAGTATATAAGTTTATGTGTGTTCATGATTAGAAATTTGAGCTGATATTAAATTTGAAACCACTGAATGCAGGTTCGAGACGACAGATGCCGCCGGAACAAACGATCCCTTCTACTTGCTTCACATAACGAAAAGAATATCTCGTCGGTCCTGCTGAATACACAACGCCTGCAGTAGGAAAATGAAGCTTTTCTGTTTTATCTGTACCATCTGCATTCAATGCAGGCTGGATATTCCACATGTCAGACAATTCAAAAAGCCAATGAGGTGAGATGGAAAATTCTTCAAGGCCATAAACCCAACTTCCGTGATCTTGTTTTGTAGACATGTATTGAAGTTCCGTGCGAAATGATTTTTTCTGATCCACTTTGATCAGATAATCTACATAGGGAATCACAGCTCTCACTGATGGCACACCCGGTTTTCCTTCATATAGTTCCTGATTGTATTCCTGGTATTGTACACCTGCCAGCAAATTCCATTTGCGCGGTTGTTTAACAGATATCTGGGTGAATACTTCTGTGTAGATATCGTTATTTTCAGTTGCATCCGGCCTGTTGATTTTGGATACATTGATCAGTACACCGATTTTTTTACTGATGGCATAGGTTGCATCAAATTGGAATGCCTGTTCATCAAGTTCTTGTGTCGCCGGACTATACCTGGCCGTCAGACGATAAGTGTTAATCCTTGACATCGGTGGAAGAAAATTGATGATGCCCCGATTAAGACTTACAAAGGGATCTGTTCTGAAATTGAAATTTTTTGTTCGCTTGTATTGAGCTGTCAGACCCAGGCCTCCACCAGCATAGGACAACGATGTATAAATTAAATGACCGGGTGTCAACACAAATTTTCCTTTTGAAGGTACTCCTGTCCACAATGTTCTTGGTGCAAACTGATCATAGATGACGTCTTCCGTTTTATATGCGCCCTCAACATACCATGTGAATCGTCCTGCACTGAGCGTGTTGTAAACCGAACCTGCAAGCGTGTTATATGGAGCTTCGTGAATAAAATCTTCTGGGGTGTATTGACTCAGCGTACCTGCCAATGCATCCATTTGCTGATCCGAGATAGTTTTGTGCATGATACCTATGCCTGGTGCTATTGACAATTTCCCTTCTTCACCAAATGATTTGAAGCCTTCGATATTTACACCTTTCAAAACGGATGGATAGAGATCGAATAGATTTTTCTGTCTTCCGGCGATTCCTTTGATCGTCCAGGTCGGTGATATTTCGTAGGTCAGTTTAAGACCGACGAGAGCATTGTCAATGAGCAGGGGCCGTTCTTCGTAAGCTTTGAATATGACACCGCTACCAAACTGATCGTAGATATGACCAGCGAGGATGGCCAGTTTCCCTATTTTCTTTCCGACATACCACCTGCCTATTCCCTGGGCTGTGTAAGAATCCTGGGGATTAAGGAGGGCTGAATTGGCAAAAATATCATAGCGAATACCAAGATCGAAACCTGAAACCTGTGCTCTTACTGTCAGCCATGTCTCTGTTCCGACCAGTTGATGTTCGTATTGGGGCGTGTTGGCAGCACCGATTTTGGTATCCCGCATGTAGAAATTGACGTTGGATTCGAGGCTGCCGGACAGATTGAGCTGATCCTGAGCTATACAAGTCATTGAGAACAAGCAGAATATCAGCGCCGAAAGGGAACGGTATGCTGTCATATACATTATTGGATTAATGATTCGTTAAATGGAGGGATAAACTTCGCTATTCAGCCTCAAAAATAGATATTTGAGGAATGGCAGGCCCTATATCTCACCGGGTTTCCGCCTTTATATTTACAAGCCTAAAATAAATAAGTAGTGAAGAGCATCTTGTACGTCGTCCTTTTGGTATCATTTGCGTTTGGATTTACACTGCCTGACGGAGATAAGAAAGTCCCTAGTATCACCATAGCTAACCTCCAGGGGAAACCCATCAATATTCAGGATTATGTAGTCAGAGGGAAAATTACAATCCTTAGTTTCTGGGCGACATGGTGTTCTCCTTGTAAAAGGGAGCTTGATGCCGTTTCTGAGCTTTATCCGACATGGAAATCAGATTATAACACACAACTGATCGCTATCTCCATAGATAATGCGAGGGCAGTATCACAAGTCAAACCACTGATTGAAGAAAAAGGATGGGAGTTTGAAGTATTAGTGGATTCAAAACAGGAGTTACAACAAGCGTTGAATTTCCAAGCCATACCACAGACCTTTGTGGTGGATACGGAAGGAAACATTGTATACCAGCATGAAGGTTATACACCGGGTGATGAATATGAATTGGAGAAATTCGTTAAAAAATTAGCCGGTAAATAATTCTTCATTTCACCCTACATCAATCATCTTTATTTTTCCCCTAAAGGTTTTACTGGTATAAGGTGAAGGTTTATTCCTGACTTAGGAAATTAAATTCTGAATTTGATAAAATTTGATCTATCAGATCATTTCGAGTATCACACAATCATATCCTATCCATTCCGTTGCATTATATTGAGAAATAAAAATAAATTTCCGATGCACGGATTTCATTATCCGCATTATGTTTCCTATATTTAGAAAAAATAGTCATAGTCAATGAGTCAGCCTGTTATTGATCTGCAGGAATCCCTGCGGGAGTATTTTGGTTTTACGCAGTTTAAGGGGGATCAGGAAGCTATTATCGAGACGGTAATGGAAGGCAGGGATTGTCTTGTCATCATGCCTACCGGTGGTGGTAAATCTCTTTGTTACCAACTGCCTGCATTGATGATGGAGGGAACCGCCATCATTATTTCCCCACTTATCGCTTTAATGAAAAATCAGGTTGATGCTATCCGCGGATATCATGAAGGGGATGCGATAGCCCATTTTCTTAATTCATCCTTAGGCCGAAAAGAAATAGCTCAGGTAAAGGAGGATATCGAAAGTGGCGTGACAAAACTTTTATACGTAGCTCCGGAGACATTGACAAAAGAAGAGAACCTGGAATTTTTCAGTAATACCAATATCTCTTTTGTAGCCGTTGATGAAGCGCATTGTATTTCTGAATGGGGCCATGATTTCCGTCCGGAATACAGGAATATCCGTTCGATGATCGAACGTATCGGCACCAATATTCCAGCTATGGCACTTACGGCTACAGCTACTCCGAAAGTCCAGTCGGATATCGTCAAGAGTCTTGAAATGAAAAATGAACGCAAGTTTATTTCAAGTTTCAACAGACCAAATTTATATTATGAAGTCCGTCCCAAGCTCAATAAGGAACAGACGATAAAAGAAATTCTTCAGATCCTCAAAGGGGCAGGCAGTCCTTCAGCGATCATTTATGTACAAGCCCGGAAAACAACTGAGGAACTAGCGCAGATGTTGAATCTGAATGGCATCTCTGCAGCTCCATATCATGCCGGTATGGATTCGAAGACCAGGGCCAGTGTCCAGGATAATTTTCTGAGCGAAGAAGTGATGGTGATCTGTGCTACAATCGCATTCGGTATGGGAATTGACAAACCGGATGTGCGGGTGGTCATTCACTATGATATACCAAAGAGCATTGAAAACTATTACCAGGAAACAGGTCGTGGTGGTCGTGATGGCCTTGAAGGATCATGTTATTCATTCTATGCTCCAAAAGATATCTACAAGCTTGAAAAATTTCTTCGCGATAAGCCTGTAGCAGAGCGCGAGATGGGTGGACAGCTTCTTGAGGAAGTGGTTGCTTATGCCGAAACAAGTGGTTGCCGAAGGAAATTTCTTCTTCATTATTTCGGAGAAGAATATGATGACAGCCTATGCGAAGGTAATTGTGATAATTGCCGCTTTCCGAAAGAAAAACATGAAGTTAAAAATGAGGTTAAAAAAGCGCTTGAAGTTATCTTAAAACTGAAGGAAGGATACTCTACGAAAGTAATTGTCGACTTCATGATGGGCAAGTCAAGTAAAGAAATGAATGAGTATGCATTTAATCTGCTTGAAGGATATGGCACCGGTGTTGAGAAGGGAGATGTATTTTGGTATTCAATTGTCAGACAGGCTTTATTAGCCGGATTACTGGAGAAGGAGATTGAAAATTATGGTGTATTAAAATTGACTGCAGCAGGTAAAGCCTACATTCAAAAACCAAAGAGTCTGAAAATTCCACTCAACCGGGATTTCTCGAATGAAAAATCATCAGATGATGATGCACCTGCCAAAATGGTGGCTCTCGATGAAGTGTTGGTGGCCCAGTTAGAAGATCTGCGTAAAAAAGAAGCCAAGAAAAAAGGCGTCCCGACATGGGCTGTATTCCAGGATGTTTCGCTGCAGGAGATGGCAACTGAATATCCGATCACCATGGAAGAGTTGTCGAATGTCAGTGGCGTTTCTTTAGGTAAGGCACAGAAATATGGTAAGGCTTTTATTGAATTGATCAAAGCCTATGTTGAAGAAAATGACATTGAACGGCCTACTGAATTCATTGTTCGCCAGGTTGCTAATAAATCAAGGACCAAGGTGTTGATTATTCAGGCTGTGGACAAAAAATTACCGTTTGAAGACATTCAGCGTCAGAATCAATTGTCACTTGATGAACTTCTGGAAGAACTGGATATCATCGTCAGTAGTGGAACTAAGCTTGATCTGAAATATTATATTGACACGCTGATTGACGAAAGTATCCAGGAAGAGATCTATGATTATTTCATGAAAGCGCCATCCGATTCTTTCAATGATGCATATCATGCATTGAAGGATGATGATTATACGGTAGAAGAAATTCAATTAGTGCGATTGAAGTTTTTGTCTAATGTGGCGAATTGAGGGGTGGCTTCGACTGCTGCTCATCCGCCCGCTTTTCTGCTCAGCCACCTTTGATTTCAGAATGGACACAAAGGAAATTCGATCTCATTTTACGTATGTGTTTTATTAATTAATTTCTCACGCCTGACGACTCACGTCTCACGAAAATGCTTACACAAATTCATATCATCAACGGACCGAATTTAAATCTGCTCGGAAAGAGAGAACCTGAAATATATGGATCTACATCTTTTGAGGAATATCTTGAAGAATTAAAAAAGAAATATCCAGATGTTGAATTGAATTATTTTCAATCGAATCATGAAGGGGCGATAATTGATTATTTACATCAAAATGGATTTTCAGCCGATACCGGAATAATTTTAAATGCTGGCGGATTATCGCATACTTCTATTTCACTGAGGGATGCTGTATCGTCGATAGAAGTGCCAGTGATTGAAGTACACATTTCAGATATTCACAAAAGAGAGACGTTCCGTCAACACAGTTTTCTGACTGAGGTGTGTGCTACTAATTTTATTGGATTAGGATTGAAGGGGTATGACTGGGCGATTGATTTTCTTTTGGAAAGCTAAATTCTTTATTCCTGTTGTGAAATAAAAAAGGTTGCCTTCATTTGAAAGCAACCTTTGTATTAAATCGTTGATTAATTTAGAATGAGTATCTCAAGCCCACCTGTGCACGCCATCTGCTGTTGAGACTGAAATCATTGAAGATGGCGGTCTTCTGTGCAGGATCAAATCCATAAGTTGGCACACCATCAGTAACTGACACACCAATCGGCTGAACCAATCCGGTGGCTGAAGCAATCTGTCGAACACCCCATTTCGGATTGATCAGGTTGCCGAGATTTTGGATGTCAAGTGTGAATTGCAATGTATTACCATTCTTCAATGCATACTCCTGTGTGATGCGTGCATCCCATTGTGAATACCATGGATTCACGCTGCCATATTTTTCAGCAAACTGTCCCCTATTGGCATTCAGATATTCATCTTGTACAATATAACTTTCCAAAGCAGTCCGTTGAGCTGTTTGGCTGGTGGCATCTCCTGCAAAATTCATTTGTTCTATTTCTGCGGAAGTAGGAATATAAATGAGGTCATTCAAACCGGAACCATCATTGTTGATATCTCCGGAATACGTGTAACTATATCTGCCACCCTGCACATACTCTGCAAACAAACCAATGTTCGTAGACCAGGATTGACCGTAGGTAAATTTCTTATACAAGGTTCCTACTACGCGATGTTTATTGCCATAAAGCGAAGGAGCAAGTACCGGTGTATTCGTATGCTGAACATTAGCCGGATTGCGATCGTAAGCATCGGATGAAATTTCAGCATCAATGGAGGCTGCATCTTTCGAATC
>JBDUAU010000582.1:0-10366 GCA_040004485.1 Saprospiraceae bacterium | reverse complement strand
CCTTAAGAATATACGTATTCCGGTTATATTCTCCAGGGTTGACATTGAAAAATGAGTTTGAGACTTTTGTTGTATCCGTATCAAAGTGGATCAAACCACCGGCGCCAATCCACCATTGGGTGTTTTTTTGATCCGTGAAAATGGTACTTGGAAATAAAGTGTCCGTTTTTAAAAATTCTTTTAAGGTCAACGTGGATAATTGATTATTCCTGAGATTCAATTTTTCTATCCGGTCTATTTTCGAAATCCAGACTTCATCATCGATCGTGTCTACATACAATTCGCTGTCATGAATGATGCCAAAAGAGGAATTGCGTGTGATCTCAGGATAGTTGACAAACCTGGATCCGTCATAGCGTTGAAGCCCATTCAAACTCAATATCCAGATGAAACCTCTGTCATCCTGTCCGATACCTCTGACCATGTTGTGAAGTAATCCATCGGACTGATCAATATGTCGAAAGGTGTACTTGCCATTTAACTGCGCTTTGCCTATACAGAAGAGGAACATGAAAAATACAAGGATGGCAAGACGCATAGATTAAAGTTACTCGATCACGGAAACTAATTATGATTATCTTGATTTTCCAAGGCGTCAAGCCTTCGCACGAGATCCTCGTTAGTTTTTGTCATCTTATCAATTATAGCTTGCTGTTTCACCATAAGTACCATGATTTCATTTTGATCTGTCTTGCTTCTCAGTTGGGAATTTTCACTTTCAAGAAGTTCAATTTTATGATTTAATTCCTGCACCGATTTTACAATCGGCATAATAAAATCAACATACCGCAATGTGTAAACTTCTTTATTATTTTTGGGAACATCAATACCAGGAAAATCAAAACCTGATTCATTAGCAGCCGTCTCGACATCCTGTGCTAAAAATCCTATTTGAGTTTGTTGTTCTATTTGGCTATGGTCTATTTTATTCACTAGTGAATCTGGAGTTCCCCAAATTTTGTGGAGTTCAACAGGTCGAACATTGTATGTGACCGGTTTTAATTTTAAAATAAAATTTAACCCTGCAACATTGTCCTTGACGTTCGTTTTAAATCTTGCATCAGAATACGCCGTAATGCCTGTAACCTGCGCCCTGATCTGACCAATACCTGTATTACCTAATAACACCTGACCATTGCCAGTGCATTGGGCATCCGATATCCCATAACCTAGTGTGGTGACATTCGTGCGATATGAAGCAAGAGAACTATTAACTCCAAGAAAAGTACACTGCGTAAAAGCTATTCCTGCTGCTCCTAAACCTGCTCCATAGCCCAGTGCCGTATTTTCATCACCACCCACGTTCCAATAAAGCGCATTTACACCCAAAGCAGTATTATAGTCACCCCCATAGTTCTGGTAAGCCGCCTGATAACCTGCTGCGGTATTATAATGACTAAAGTCATTATTTGATAGTGCCCTACTTCCGTAAGCGGTATTATAATTTCCATCGTGATTATCCAAAAGCGCCTCGTATCCACTGGCGGTATTTTCTATTCCTGTACTGTTGGAATTCAGGGCATATGACCCGCAGGCGGTATTCTGGGATCCTGTTGTATTACCGACAAGCGAAAAAGATCCATTGGCTGTATTCTGCTGGCCTGTTGTATTTGTGTAAAGCGCATAATACCCGGATGCTGTATTCGAGCCTCCAGTGGTGTTTGATAGAAGTGCGTTAACGCCATGAGCTGCATTAAAACTTCCTGTGGTGTTTGATAGAAGCGCATTCTGTCCAGATGCTGTATTTGCACCTCCTCCGGTGTTGGAATAAAGAGCATTATTACCAATGGCTGTATTACCCGCTCCGGTAGTATTGTTCAGCATTGCAAAAGCTCCAACTGCAGTATTGGCAAATCCATTTGTGGTTGAAGTAGGTTGATTTGCGCTGAGGGCCCTATAACCGATAGCTACATTATCACTGTTCCAGGCTGTGCCACCATTACTAAACGATTGAGTTGATAAAGCAAAATTTCCTATTGCTGTATTCCGGCCCGCTGTCGTATTTGCAAAAAGCGCTTCTTCTCCATTAGCAGTATTGAAATTTCCTTTGGTGTTGGAATAAAGTGCATTTGCCCCGTTAGCGGTATTATTGGAACCTGTATTATTAGTCAGCAAGGCAGCATTTCCCACTGCAGTATTGTTTACACCGGTAGAAACAGAAGTGGGTTGGTTATTCATTAAAGCCTGTGTGCCTATGGCTACATTTCCACTGATCCACTCTGCACCTCCATTACTGTAGGATTGAAGCCTCAATGCATTGACTCCGATGGCTACATTTTGACTTGCCGTTGTGTTGCTAAATAATGCATAAGCGCCATTGGCCGTATTTGAGCTGCCTTTCGTATTGCTGGTTAGCGCAACATCTCCGATGCCTGTATTATAATTACCGATCGTGTTGGCAAAAAGTGCCTTATATCCATGGGCGGTATTTTCATATCCAATCGTATTACCACGCAAAGCAGAATGCCCCACAGCAGTATTGAAAATTCCATTACTGATCGCTGTCGGCTGATTTGAATAAAGTGCTTCATAACCTATGGCCACATTATCACTATCCCATGTATCACCCGGATTAAAAGATTGAGAGGATAATGCAGAAACTCCCATTGCTGTATTTTGACTTGCAGTGGTATTTGCAAAGAGAGCATAAGTTCCGTGGGCTGTATTTTTCTCTCCTATAGTGTTAGAATAAAGAGATCGGTATCCGGTGGCAGTGTTAAAATAAGCTATTGTGTTATTATACAGAGATTTATAGCCTATTGCAGTATTAAAAGCTCCTGCGGTGTTGTTATAAAGCGATTCAGCACCATTGGCAGTATTATTAGCACCTGTTGTATTGGAGAAAAGTGTTGCCTCACCTACGGCGGTATTTTGAAAACCAAAGGAATTATTCAACAAGGTCTGATAACCGAGGGCTGTGTTTTGATTTCCTGTATTTGCAGATGGTATCGCAGAGCCTCTTAATGCCTCATACCCCAGAGCCACATTCTCATTATTAAATGGGGAGGATCCATTGTTTGTGTAAAACATGGCATTATATCCAATGACAGTCGCCCTGCTTCCGGCTACATTGCTTGAAAATGCATTTCCTCCTACAGTTGTATTTTGACTGCCTGTTGTATTTGCATAATTTGCACTGTCCCCAACGGCTGTATTCGAATTACCCGTGAGATTGCTGTAAAGCGCATTATATCCATTCGCCGTATTGCTGCTACCTGAAGTGTTTGAATAGAGCGACTGATTTCCATTAGCTGAATTTCTGCTTCCAGTTGAATTTGAATAAAGAGACTGATATCCATTGGCGATATTCCCAGCTCCGGTTGTATTACTCCATAAGGTTTGAGAACCAACCGCTGTATTATTATTTCCGGTATT
Source organism: Saprospiraceae bacterium (assembly GCA_040004485.1). GTDB lineage: Bacteria > Bacteroidota > Bacteroidia > Chitinophagales > Saprospiraceae > Opimibacter. The sequence continues at coordinate 6,991 of JBDUAU010000582.1, read as the reverse complement.
ATTAGCCGGAGTTGAAGAACCTCTCAGAGCTTCAAACCCTAAGGCTACATTCGCATTTATAAAAGGAATTGCATTGTTGTTAGCAAAAAGCATTGCATTATAACCTATCGCTGTAGCATTACTTCCTGCCACGTTATTCGAAAGCGCATACATTCCTTCAGCAGTATTTCTGTTTCCTGTTATGTTGGAAAAGAGTGAGCTATCTCCTTCAGCTGTGTTTGAAAACCCTGTTGTGTTGTTATACAAAGAATTAAATCCATTACCCGTATTACCCTTACCTGTTGTATTCAAATAAAGCGTTTGAACTCCATTAGCTGTATTATTGCTTCCGGTTGTATTGGAGTAAAGCGCTTGATACCCATTTGCTATATTATTAGAACCGCTTGTATTTACACGCAATGATCTGTTTCCAATTGCAGAATTAAAATTGCCGGTATTGTTTGCTGGTGTACCGGATCCTCGTAAGGCCTCATATCCAATGGCTATATTATAGTTATTGAATTCAGCAGATTGATTATTTGAGTAAAGCAATGCATCACCACCTATAGCAATACCGAAACTGCCTGCTACATTGGAATAAAGCGCCTGATCGCCTATCGCAAGGTTCGAGTTGCCTAAGGTGTTAGAATTAAGAGCTAAATGTCCGTCGGAAATATTTCTATATCCTAGTGTGTTGTTATAAAGTGACTTATTTCCGATAGCCGTATTATAGAAACCTGTCGTATTGTTATAAAGCGCTTCACCTCCGATCGCAGTATTTTGATCATATGTATTTTTATACAATGCCCGATAACCAATGGCTGTATTTTGCACACCTGTTAAATTCAGGTATAAGGAAGAATTTCCAATCGCTGTATTCTGTCCTCCCGAAGTATTTGAATAACCGGCACTGCTTCCAATAAAAGAATTATTCATACCTCCTCCACCTGAATTATTTACCCTTCCGGCATTCGATCCAATAAATGTATTGTTGATGTTGTCCGAATGAATCCACATCAGATCTGTGCCATCACTATTTCGCAATTTGATCAGCGGATTTAAATTGCTCTGCGTGATGTTCGCATCAATGATTAATTGGGGGAAATCGGCTGAGCCTATAATGTGCAATTTACTTAATGGAGATAGTGTGCCAATTCCCACATTCTGCCCAAATACAGAATTTATATTTAAAAAAATAAACAGAAGAAAAATAGCTTTAAGTATGTTGTTCATTTCACGTTATTTTTATGGATGTTAATTGCAATTATTTTTTTTCGCCCCAAGGAGCAGAGGCTTAGAGAATTTATATCAATCTGAATTCTTTTTTTCCAAAACTTCCAGTCTTTTTATTAATTCCTGATTGGTTGTTTTCAATTCATCTATCATCACTTGCTGTTCCTGCATCGCTTTTACTAAAGGCACGACAAATGACTCATAGCTAAGTGTATATAATTCCGTACTTTTTTTGGGAATCGTGACACCGCTAAAATTATAATTGGCATCCTTGGCTGCACTTTCTACATCCTGTGCCAGAAATCCACTTTCTTTTATTTTTTCGACATCATACTTTTCAGGATAGTCGCCCATTTCCTTATTACCTGTGATGGCAATGGCTGCCTTGATGCTGCGGTAATAGGTTACAGGTCTGAGACGGGTAATAAAATCCAGGCCTACTACGTCTTCTGCGATATGATTTTTCATTCGTGCATCAGAGAAAGTACTCCACACTTTGTTCCCACCATTCCATACGGTGTTCAGGTTGCCCAGGAATGCCTGATTTGATGCACCATTGTAATATCCGTTGTTACCTACGCTGACAGTGTTGTTTGCGTTCGGGCTACCTGGCGACGTTCCGGAGTCGTATCCGATGGCCGTATTATTGAGACCTCCAACATTATAATAAAGTGATTGAAACCCATTTGCCGTATTGAAGTCTCCTGTGGTATTGGAATAAAGTGCTCCATACCCATCGGCGATATTTTGATATCCGTCTGTATTGGAATAGAGGGAATAATTTCCATTAGCAGAATTATAAGACCCATAGTCGTTGCCACGAAGTGCCTTATACCCTGTTGCTGTATTGTCACTACCCTGAATATTATAAAATAATGCTTGTTTTCCAATAGCAGTATTCTGACTCCCTGTAGTGTTGGAAAACATAGCTGACACCCCCATAGCTGTATTATCGAATCCTGTTGTATTGTCCTTCAATGCAGAATTGCCCACAGCTGTATTGTTGATGCCATTTGAACTAGAAGTGGGTTGATTTGAATAAAGCGCTTCGTATCCAATGGCTACGTTTCCGCTCGCCCAAGCGGTTCCTGTGTTATATGATTGAGTAGCTAATGCTTTAACCCCAATTGCGGTATTTTGACTGGCAGTTGTATTGGCTGAAAGAGCATCTACTCCATTTGCTGTGTTTTGTTGTCCCAGTGTGTTTGCATAGAGCGCCCATGATCCTGTACCTGTATTTTGATAGCCTTGGCTGTTAAAATACAGTGCATCAATTCCAATAGCGGTATTCAGGAATCCCGAGCTATTGGAATAAAGTGCTTCATGACCAATGGCTGTATTTTGGAATCCTCCGATGTTTGTAAACATCGCTTTTGATCCGGCAGCCGTATTGCTGCTTCCGGTACTTGACCTAAGTGCGCTAAATCCAATAGCGGTATTATTAGATGCAATGATGTTTGCGTGGAGCGCAGAATGTCCAACAGCTGTATTATTGATCCCGGTAGAAATCGAATTTGGTTGATTTGAGTATAAAGCCTCATGACCAACAGCCACATTTCCACTCACCCAGGCAACACCGGGATTGTAAGACTGAGCTGCTAAAGCAAAATAACCCAATGCTGTATTTTCACTGGCAGCTGTATTTAAATTAAGGGCATTTGATCCATATGCAATATTGTAGTTGCCTATAGTATTAAAAGAAAGCGATGCTATCCCGCCCGATGTATTATCATGTCCTGAACTATTCGCATTCTGCAAATTTGTGCCAACGGCAGTATTATCATAGCCGGTGATATTGGAATAACCGGCATTTGCTCCTATAAATGAATTATTAACTGCACCGCCAGTTCCATTATTTAGTCTGCCCGCATTCAATCCAAGAAAAATATTACTTGAATTGTCAGAGTGGATCGACATTAGGTCCGTTCCATCACTCTTCCGCAATTTGATCAGCGGGTTTGTGTTAGTCTGTGTGCTGTTAGCATCAATGATGAATTGCGGCACATCAGCAGAACCTTTGATATGCAACTTGCCCGCAGGAGCTAGAATACCAATCCCCACGTTTTGGGCAGATATGAAAAATGGCATTGAGAGAAATAGAACACTGAGAAGAACCGGGTATAGTATTTTTTTTAAAACTGATAAACAGAGTTTGGCAGAGCTAGGCTTTTTTATGATTTTCATTAAAAAAATGGATTGTCAGTTGAAATAAATTTGAAGGCTATGACTCTAAATTATTTTGAATAAAAAGTTCCTATCGGTCCATTTGAGCATCTGGAAGATGTATTTGAGCAGGTGGTGGGCAACACCTAGCAGGGGAATATAATTTTGAGCCTGTATAAATGCTCTAGACCCTAAAATTATATTTTTAGATATGTCTAAATATTATTTTTTAGTTATCTAAATATATATTACTTTTATGGAATGGAACTCTCCTACGTTGAAGAAACTTACTTAAAAGGCCTCCATCATCTCTCAACTCAAACCAACAAACAGGTCACTACCAACGACTTAGCAGCCACCCTTAGCAATTCCGCTGCATCAGTAACTGACATGCTCAAAAAACTGTCAAGGAAAAGCCTGATCAATTACGAACCCTATCAGGGCGCCAGGCTCACCGAACAGGGCAACAAACTCGCAACCCGCCTTCTCCGGAAAAACCGGCTTTGGAAGGTCTTCTTATACCAATCCCTGAACATCCGCTGGGAAGACGTCCAGGAAATCGCAGAGGAACTTGAACATATCAAATCAGATCTCCTTATCGACCACCTGGACGCTTTCCTCGGTTACCCCAAATTCGATCCCTTTGGTGAACCAATCCCAAATGCCCAAGGCAAATACACGCTAAGAGTCCAATCCCCATTATCCGATCTTCTACCCGGCAAACAAGGCTTGATCATCGGTGTAAAGGATCAGCATGTTTCTTTTCTTAAATACCTGGACGAAAAAGGAATAGGTATAGGTAAAATCGTAACCTCAATCAAACATGATGCATATGATCAAAGCATGATCATCACCCTGGGTCAAAAAGAAATAAACCTATCCGGAAAAGCTGCAAGTCTTATTTTCATAAAACCATTATAAAATCTATATTTTCTCCGGAAAGAAACAATTGGATCAACTAAATAAAAAGCCAATGAACTCTATCTTTATACCCGAAGAATGTCTGCTTTAATCTACAATGTCACCGTAAAAATTTCCCTCCCGGTCCGCGAACAGTGGCTTGAGTGGATGTTACATGAGCATATCCCGGAGGTCATGGCAACTGCCTGTTTCAAATCCTTTCGACTGCTTCATCTTGAAGGATATGACGACGACGAAGGCATTACCTATGCTATACAATACACATGCCCCAACCAGGAATTATTCGCCATATACCAACGTGACCATGCACCCGCCTTACAAAAAAAACACCAACATGCCTTTGATGGAAAATTTGTGGCATTCAGGACCATCTTGGGTTTGGTAAGCGAAGGATGAAGAATTGATTTTCCCCCCTTCGCCCCCTAAAGGGGGAATGAAATTTCAGAAATGTTTTTCCACCTCACATTTGTGATTATTCTGCATCATCAGCTAATAACTTATTTTTTATTGTAGATATCGTCAAATGAATTTGAATCATTACCGTTTCAATATCATTTAATACCTGATCATTAGTGAATCTCTGAACAGAGCACCCATATGATTCTAAATTAATGTCTTTGTTTTCGTCTTCTATCTGCTTTGTTTGGTCTTGATGTATACTTCCATCAACTTCAATTACATACTGCAGCGCATGACAATAAAAATCTGCAACGTAATCAACCATTGGGTGCTGCCTTCTGAATTTATACCAGGTCTGTTTACCTCGTAACCGTTGCCATAGTTTATCCTCTGCTAAGGTTGGATTTCTTCTTAACGCTTTTTGCAAATCCAAATAAATTGGGAGATGCATTTAGGTGCATTTTAGTTTTCATGGTGAAATAAAAATTTGAATAATAAAGCTATTCCTTTTTTGAATATGTGTCAATACCCTTACCATTTCCAAAAAAAAAATTACCAAGAAGCTTTTACCCCCATTAGGGGGCGAAGGGGGGGAAATAGGGCAAAGGGTGGAAATTACGCTTCGAAACAAAGAGCCTTTTTTAAAAATAAAAAGGCGATAAAGAGAATTAACTCCTTATCGCCTTTTTAATCAAGCTCTTATTTTTTATTCTGATTTCACAACTTGTAAAGTCTGAATTACTTTTTTATCAACAGTAAGAACGATCATGTATATTCCAGGTGCAGAATTATTGGCATCCAAGTTTTTATTAACTGATTCAAAGCATTTTACACAATTACATTTAGGTTTAATACAATTACAATATGCTTCTTCGATTTCCTTCAGGAATCAAATTAACCTTCGACAATAATATTCAGGATCATTCTAAAGGCTACAAACTTTTCATCGAACGCATGCCGATATTTTTTTTTGCAGACCAGAAACATGATTCTTCTGATAGATCTCAAAAATATCCGGATTGGTGCAGGTACATTGCATGACAACTTTCACCTCAGCCTTAGCCTCAGCCTTTTCTTAGCCTTAATTCCTACCTTTACCAAATGGATTTCATACTTACCGACGAACAGCTCGCCGTGCAACAGGCAGCACGTGATTTCGCAAGAAAAGAGCTATTACCCGGAGTTATAGACCGTGACCGGGACATGATCTACCCTACTGAACAGGTCCACCAGATGTGTGAGATGGGATTTATGGGTATGATGGTCAGCCCTGAATATGGTGGTGGTGGTATGGATACACTGAGTTATGTTCTCGCCCTTGAAGAAATATCAAAAATAGATGCCAGCGCTTCTGTCATCATGTCTGTCAATAACTCACTGGTGTGCTGGGGGATCGAATCTTATGGAAGCCCTGAACAAAAATCAAAATACCTGCCTAAACTTGCTACTGGAGAATGGCTTGGTGCTTTCTGTCTTTCAGAACCTGAAGCTGGCAGTGATGCTACAAGCCAACGCACCACTGCAAAAGAAGATGGTGATCATTATATCCTCAATGGAACAAAAAACTGGATCACTAACGGGGGCAAGTCCTCTCTTCATGTCGTCATGGCCCAAAGTCATATCGAACTCAAACACCGAGGAATCAACACCCTTATCGTTGAGCGATCATCGCCGGGGATTGAGATCGGTGCCAAAGAAGACAAACTCGGTATCCGCGCATCCGATACGCATTCGATCATGTATAGTGATGTACGCGTACCAAAAGAAAACCGCATCGGCCCTGATGGTTTTGGCTTCAAGTATGCCATGAGTACACTTGATGGCGGTCGCATCGGAATAGCTGCACAAGCTTTAGGTATAGCGGCAGGTGCTTATGAACTGGCCCTCAAGTATGCTCAGGAAAGAGAGGCATTTGGAAAGCCGATCATGCATCATCAGACGATAGCATTCAAGCTGGCAGATATGGCCACTGAAATTGAAGCTGCCCGGCTTCTGGTCTATAGAGCTGCACGGATAAAAGATATGGGTCTTGATTACAGCTCCATTGCAGCAATGGCAAAATTATATGCTTCTGAAACTGCAATGAAACATACGGTTGAAGCCGTACAGATACATGGCGGCTATGGATATGTCAAGGAATATCATGTAGAGCGTCTGATGCGCGATGCCAAGATCACACAGATCTACGAAGGCACCAGCGAAGTGCAGCGGATTGTGATCTCGCGCAGCATCCTTAAATAGCTCCTCGTGCACCTCCGCGCCTTTGCGTCTTCGCGGTTAAATAAACCCCCAGCCT
>JBDUAU010000618.1:0-10396 GCA_040004485.1 Saprospiraceae bacterium | reverse complement strand
GGAATTTTTCAAAAACATTTTTCACCAATAACCATATTAACTATGAAATTCTACATCTCCTCGTTATTTACCATGCTGTCTTTATTCCTTTTAACCAACACTGTCTATGGACAGACAGCTATGGAGTGGGATACCCACGGCGTCGGATTTTCAGTGCCAAATAATTTTAAAATAGAGACAAATAATGCGGAAGAATTTACCGCCAGCAATGACAATCTCTATCTCAGTATTCTACCCATCCAGGACGAGACCATTACGAAAGACGATCTTTCTGATGCAGTTGATGCATTTGCAAAGGAGCTTAAATATGACCGTGTTCAGGAAGGTGATGAAATTGACATTGATGATTTTACCGGCTATTACATTAAAGGCAGAAAAGATGGAGCTAACGCAGTCCTTCTTGCCCTATTGGACAAGGAAAGCAGCACTAACCTGCTGGTGGTCATTGTATATGCCGATGGGTATGAAAACAATGCCATTAAGATCGCCAAGAGCTTCTATGCTTATGATAAATAGGCCTTAAAAAACAGCTTCCCAGCTTTAAAAGACGGGCATTTGCAGTGATGTGGATGCCCGTTTTTATTTGTCCCGGAAGCAAATCAGTGCCAGTGAAAGTAGCACTGTCGTCTGTCCACTTTCTATGCTCTATGCTCTATGCCCTATGCTTTTATTATATTCGCAGAGCATCCAATGTCTAGTCAGAAATCCATATTCATTTCACATGCCTGGGGAGGCATCAGTGACGAGATTTTAGCAGAGCTTACCAAGGTTCTTAAGGAAGAGGACATTGCCTTTATCCTGGACAAACGTGATCTCGCCTACCGTCAAAGCATCAATGATTTCATGGTAGAGCTTGGAAAGGCGGATATGGTCATCATCATCCTTTCGAACAAATACCTCAAATCGGAGTACTGCATGTTCGAGCTGATCCAGATTTATAAAAATCAAAACCTCAGGGAACGGATTTTCCCTATAGTTCTGGATGAAGTCAAGATATCCAGCTCGGCCGACAGACTTGAATTTGTAAAGTTCTGGGAAGATCAGTTAACGAATCTTCAAAATAAGGTGAAAGAGCTTAATTCCCTCAGCTATATAGAAGGCATCACCGAGGACCTGAACCTATACGCGGAGATCCGGAATAATATCGCCCGGCTGACCGGAATATTAAGAGATATCAATACTCTCAATGTCACGATTCATGTAGAGTCCGATTACAGAGATCTCATTCAGTCTATCAAGAAGAAAATATCTGGTGAGAAAGAAGAGAATAAAATCTACATCTCTTCTACAAAACCACCATCACCTATATTCAATACCTTTAATTACAAAATTGCAGGCGTATCTCTTCTTGTCATTTTTGCTCTTTTTGTCACCTGGAAAATATTGTCAAAACCAAAAGACTTTGAAGACGAGAGCCTGGTAATACCTCAAACTGAACATGGTTTTGTGATTGATTCATCCCGGATAGTACGAAGTAATCCTGCTCCCGTGAACAATGATGTAAAACAGCAGGAGGAATTACAGACAGGAGAAACACAAAAGGCAAGCACTCCGGCATATAATGCAACTTCAAGTGTAGTTGAAAAAAGTAATTCTCAAAAATCTTATACGACACCAAAAAAAACGCAAACTCCTGTAGAAAAACAGCCGGTAGAAAAGTATACTCCGACGAACTTTCCAAATAATGCTGTAGTCACAAGACAAGAAACAAAACCCGAAACAAAAGAGGAACAAAAATCACAACCCGTTGAAGAAAAATCTCAGGTCATATCTATACCTACTAATGATGAACCTGAAAGAGTGAATATAGCGACCCGGCCTTTTATTGTATCGAAGGGCACATCATTAATTGCTAAAAGCAGTGTGACACTGTCAAGTGACGATGGCCTTCCGGTTCCAAGACGGGTCAATTTCATACTTGAGCAGCCGGTGTATGATGGTAAAGTAATAGCCATACCTGCAGGGAGCTCCATTGTAGCTACAATATTGTCCGTAAAACCAAGTGAATCTAAACGTCCGGGAAGTATCAGTCTGGCTTTTAATCATCTTGTTGCCCCTGATGGGCAGAAAATACCTTTACAAAAGGATGAAATGTATCTTGTAGCGAATGGCAAAAATCCGTTTGAAATTCATCCCAACGAAAAAATCAAAACAAAAACTTCAGTCAGCTTTCAAATCAAATACTAAAATGAAATTAATTCTCTCTCTCATTCTGCTTTTTTCTAGCATCTGTTTCGGACAACTTTTCGGCCAGGAAGTCATTGAACTTAAATCCAGGACCAGTGGCCTATCCGCCGGTGTTCAAGCCGGTTATATGTCTTATCAGGATGACCAGATCCATCCAGCCAATGACAACGGCTTTGGGTATGGTGCGCATGTTCAGTATGGATTCAACAATAAATTCGGTGTTGACCTTTCCTTTACCCATTATGAAGTCAAATCCAATTCATTTAATAACATAAACAGTCCGTATCCATATACAGCAATTGATTGTACAGCCCGGTTTTTTTTCGGATCCACCAATTCTTCCCTTCGGCCTTTCCTGTCTGCGGGTATAAATTATACACGAAGTCAGGAACTATTTCAAGATCCGAATACTTTCTTCGAGTCAAATGAAATCTATAGCGGGTATGGTTTTGCAGGTGGATTTGGAATTAGTTATTTTCTACAACCCGAAATCAGCATTGATCTTTCTGTCGTCGCGAATTCGGGAAGTTATATCAATACGACGGTCAATGGTCAGGATTTTGAATTTGATCATCGTTATTTAAGCTATATCGGACTTGGTGGCCTTTCATATCATTTTTAAATACTGTATTCCATATGATCAAGCTTGAAGACCACCTTCACGGAGCTGGTCCAAAACGGATTCTATCTCTTGATGGCGGAGGTATCAGAGGTGTATTGACACTAGGATTTCTCGAACGTCTTGAAGAAATGCTGGCGAAAGAAAATAATAACCCGGACTTCCGTCTGTGTGATTATTTCGATCTCATCGGAGGTACCAGCACAGGCTCTATCATTGCTACCGGCCTTGCGATCGGGATGAAAGCAAGTGAGATCAAACACAAATACTTCGAACTCGGGAATAAAATATTCGGACACAAGACAGGATTCTTTCAATATCTTTTTAAGGGTGTCAAATATGATAATAAGCCTCTTGAACTTGCGCTGAAAAGTTATTTCGGAGATATTCAATTAGGTGATAAAGAAAAAATACGTACGGGTCTTTGCATTTTCTCAAAGCGTGCCGAAACATTTAGTACCTGGGCCATCCACAATCATCCGGAAGGGAAATATTATGAACAAAATAAAAGTTGGCCGCTCTGGCAGGTCGTCATGGCAAGTGCTGCAGCACCTACTTATTTTTTACCGATGTTCATGAAGGATAGTTCCGGAGAGCAGGGAGCATTCATAGATGGCGGGATCAGCATGGTCAATAATCCATCTTTCCGTTTGTTTCTTCTGGCGAGTCTGAATTCATATCCATTCCGCTGGAAGCTTGGAAAACGAAATATGCTGTTGGTTTCACTTGGTACAGGAAGTACTGATAATAAGAGCAGCTATGAAACCTACCAGAAAAATAACCTCATGGAATGGGCTGCTAAAATGCCCGATTTCTTTATGTATGATGCTAACCTGGCTAACCAGATGATCATGCAGATACTGGGCGATTCACCTACATCAATAACGATCGATAGTGAGATGGGGAACCTCAGGGATGATCTGTTTCTTGGCTTCCATGCACTCACTTATTTAAGATATAATGTTACACTTGGCAAAGATGAATTGACAGCTCTGGGGATCAAGTTCAACCAGGAACAACTTAAATCCATAGGTGAAATGGATAATCCAAAAAATCTGGATATGCTATCCCTTATCGGTGAAAAAGCAGGAAAGGATTACATCAAGGAAGATCATTTTAAAGGCTTCATGCAGGTGCACACGGAACCTACACATGGTGAATATTTTGTTTCCGGTTCACATTACGATCTGCCTTTTGAATCATATACTAAAAAAGATATTCCCATCGGGGCATGTCGGATAGACAATGATTTTGAGATCATGACGATGGAGGGATTGATGAAAGCGAAGAAAGGTGACTATCTCATCAAAGGAGTGAGGGGAGAATATTATGCCTGTGATGCTGAGGTGTTTAAGGAGACGTATGCGAAAACGAAGGAGTGAAGAGTAACGAGTAACGAGTAACGATATGCTTTTTGGATCCTGGATTAAAGGATTCTGGAGTCATGAAGCTGTATGATTTGTGTTTTTTTAAATAACACCATAGGTGCGAAATATAATGAGTCAGCAAAACTCATCGATTGCAATAAGGAACAATGCACAACCGTGATACATAATTTTTTTATGTCTAGAGTCCGGCATCCTTTTTATCCAGCATCCAAAAGGAAAGTAATGAATAGTTTGGCTAATTCTTAATTATTCGAATCCCCTGTATCCGTAACCGTAGCTTCCGAGCGATCGAACTCCGCGAGAAATGTCTTCCGTATTGTCAACCAATGATTTTTGATTTTGAGGTTGGCTTCTTTCAGTTGATCAGCATTCAAATCGTGTGAACCCAATTCTTCAATGATCTTATAGATGGTTTTTAAAGATTCAAAAGGATAAAGTCCTTTTTCTGTTTTTGTTTGATGGATATTGTAGTAAACGCCACGCACTTCATCAATAGATTTGGAAAGCAAGAGCAAAACTTTCAGATGCTCTTTCTGTGGTTCAATCCGATACTCCGTATATAGTATCGCTTTATTGACCGCATGAATAATATTGGCCCACAATAATCTCAGGCTGATCTGAAAATTTGATCTCCTTTGAAAACAAAAACCGAGATAAGCTATGGGGAAAGTCATAATGATCGGAAAAACATCTTTGAACAATCCATAGTAAGTTCCATTTTCAGTACTGTCCGTAAAATAGACCAGGATACCTATCACTAAAATTCCAAAATAAAAGATGAAAAAATAGAAGAGATTGCGGATGAGTCTTTTCTTGGTCATAGGAGGGAAATTTAGATTTAAATATAGGGAAACTATAAGAGGGCGGAAGAGGCAGAAAGGGCGGAAAAGGCAGAAGCGGCGGAAAATGTGGAAGTGGGAAAAACAATTTTGCTTTGCGTCTTTGCGAGAAATTAAAACAAATAGGTTTTAATCGATGATGCCACTAATCATGGCATTTGGACTTGCAGCGTCGGTGAGACTTTTGAATTATCTTGGGCGGCTTTTATAGGCCATTTGACCCTTAACCCACAAAAAATATCATGCAAAAAATCCTCATTTTTATCACTTTCTTATTGTCCTCATTTTTGGCTGTAGCCCAGCAGGATGCAAGGCTGATGCGGTTTCCGACAGTTTCAAAGGATGCTATTGTATTTAGCTATGCCGGTGACTTGTATTCAGTGCCTCGTACCGGAGGGGTCGCACGAAAAATGACGACTGATATAGGCAATGAGATCTTCGCCAGGTTTTCTCCTGATGGTCAGACCCTTGCATTCACAGGCCAGTACGATGGCAATACTGAAGTATATAAGATGCCGGCTCAGGGTGGTATCCCGGTCAGACTTACCTATTCTGCCACGTTAGGCCGCGATGACCTGGGTGATCGTATGGGCCCAAACAACATCGTGATGACCTGGAAAAATGATAATTCAGAAATCGTCTACAGAAGCCGCAAAACGTCTTTCAATTCATTCAAAGGTCAGTTGTATTTGGCTACTCCAAATGGTGGCCCTTCTACTGAACTACCTTTTTCTGTTGGCGGGTTTTGTTCTTACTCGGCTGACAATTCCAAACTGGCGATGAACTGGGTGTTTCGCGAATTCAGAACATGGAAGTATTACAAAGGCGGCATGGCCGATGATATATGGATCTATGATTTTGCAACCGCAAAATTTGACAACATCACAAACAATCCTGCGCAGGATATTTTCCCGATGTGGTCAGGTGATAAAATATATTTCTGCAGCGACCGGGATCGCACGATGAATCTATTCGTGTATGATACGAAGACGAAACAGACAAGCAAGCTGACGAATTATACGAATTATGATATCAAATTTCCATCCCTTGGGCCTGATGCCATCGTGTATGAAAATGGAGGATATATCTATTTGTTTGATCTGAAAACAGGAACCGATAAAAAGGTATCCATCACGATCGCCGATGACGCTGCATCAGGAAGAAATGAAATGATTGATGCTTCAAAATTTATTGAGAATGGTGATTATGATCTCAGTCCTGATGGTAACCGTATAGCTATGACTGCGCGCGGTGACATCTGGACTCTGCCTTCTAAAGAAGGGATCACAAGAGACATTTCGAAATCATCATCTATTCATGAAAGAGCTGTCACCTGGTCAGGTGATGGTAAAATGGTAGCCTTCATCAGTGATGCAACAGGTGAAGATGAAGTGTATATCCAAAAACAAGATGGGAGTGAAGCACCTGTCCAGCTAACGCAAAACGCAGATACATATAAATATTATCTCATCTGGTCTCCTGACAATAAGAAGGTAGCCTGGACGGATAAAAAATTAAGACTGCAGTATGTTGATGTGAGTTCAAAGGCCGTAACTCTTGTAGATCAGGCAAAAGCATGGGAATATGAAGCTGTGTCCTGGTCACCGGACAGTAAATGGATAGCGTATACAAAAGCTGATGATGATTTTCGTTCGAAAGTATTTTTGTATGATACACGGACGAAAAAATCAACACAGGTGACTGACAACTGGTATGAAGCATCAGGCTGTGTCTTCAGTCCGGATGGAAAATATTTATTCTTTGTGTCAAATCGCGATTTCAATCCTACCTATAGCCAGACGGAATGGAATCATAGCTATGGTGATATGTCACGAATTTATTTTGTGACGCTTGCAAAAGATACTAAATCGCCATTGGCACCTGTAAATGATGAAGTTGAAATTAAGGCCGATACTTTTTTCATGTCGGATGCTTCAAAACCTTCTTCAACAAAAAAGGAGAAAACAAAAAAAGAAAAACCTGTTCCAGCCGTATCGAAAGATGATGACAAGAAAAAAGATTCAACTGCAGTGACGAAAGTAGATCTGGATGGTATCATGAACAGAGTTGTTGACCTGCCTGTTGAGCCGGGGAATTATTATGGCATCAGTGTGACCGGAGATTTGGTTTACTATTTAACCAATTCATCTCATGATCAGCAAACAAAACTTAAGGTATTTGATCTGAAAGAAAAAGAAGAAAAGGAGATTGGTGCTTATGACAGTTATATCCTTTCTGCGAATCAGAAAAAAATGTTGTTGATGAAGGACAGATCATTTGCTGTAGTGGATCCTCCAAAAGACAAGACCGGGATGGACAAAAAATTGGATCTCTCCAATATGAAGATTGTAGTCGATAAGAAAAAAGAATGGGAACAGATCTTCAATGAATCATGGCGTCAGATGCGGGACTTCTTTTATGACCCGGGCATGCATGGTGTTGACTGGCCGGCGATTAAGTTGAAATACAAAGCTTTATTGCCTTATGTCAGCCACCGGACGGACCTGACTTATATCATCGGTGAGATGATCGGTGAGCTGAGTGTAGGACACTCTTATGTAGGCGGCGGTGATGCACCTAAATCTGAACGTATTTCTTTAGGACTCTTAGGTGCCAAATTAAGTCGCGATTCATCAGGCTATTTTAAAATCGATGAAATATTAAAAGGGGAGAATTGGGAATCAGCTACACGATCGCCTCTGACAGAAGTCGGTGTGAATGTCAGCAAAGGTGATTACATCACAGCTATAAATGGTATCAGCACAAAAACTGTCAATGATATCTATGAATTGCTTGTGAACACTGCCGGCAAGACTACTGAATTGACAATCAATGGTAAACCAAATAATTCCGGTAGTCATAAAACATTAGTTGTGCCCTCTGCCGATGAATCCGGACTATATTATCTACAATGGGTCAGGAAGAATATTGATTATGTCAATTCAAAAACAAATGGTGAGGTTGGCTACATTCATATTCCGGATATGGGTACTGAAGGATTGAATGAGTTTGCAAAATATTTCTATGCCCAACTTCAGAAGAAAGCTCTGATCATTGATGATCGTGGCAATGGGGGTGGAAATGTATCACCACAGATTGTTGAGCGTCTTAGAAGAGAAGCAGCATTTTTTAACATGCCCAGAAATGTGGCAATTCCCAATGCAGATCCTGAGATGGTGGTAGGTCCAAAGGTTTTATTGATTGATCAGTATTCGGCTTCAGATGGTGATCTTTTCCCTTATCGTTTCAGAAAATATGGCCTGGGTCAGATCATAGGCAGAAGATCATGGGGAGGTGTAGTAGGCATACGTGGCTCACTGCCGTTTATCGATGGTGGTTCACTTTCAAAACCTGAGTTTGCCAGATATGATGCAGCCGGAGGAAATATATGGCCTATTGAAGGGCATGGTGTTGATCCTGACATTGAAGTGATTAATTCGCCTTCGGATGAATATATGGGTAAAGACAATCAGCTGGATAAAGCAATTGAGATCATCAAGGGAGAATTGACGCAGAGAAAAGACAATCCTGCACCACCGCCGTATCCGAAGAAAAACAAATGAGAAATGCTTCGACTTGCTTTTACTCAACCCCATGCCACAGCTCAGCAACCGTGAGCTATAGGCAATGGGCAAAAAACGATATGCAATGAACAATGAAAATCAAATCTTAAAGAATCCCAATTTTTCTTAAAAGATCTGTGTCCTCTTTTTAAAAGGATGTTCCGGCAATGGCGCATCCTTTTTCTTTTTTTACCATTTGGTTTAGGCTTTTAATTCAGTTCCTTACTTTTGACAAACACGAAGACCTGAACTAAGTTAAAAAAACAGATAATGAGAATAAATGAATTAATCCAAAAGCGATTTAATAAACCGGAAAATAAAGGCGATGAATTTGGATTCACCAATCAGGCTAATTCAAATACGAAAAGGATTATAAACAAGGATGGCTCGTTTAACCTTGTCAGAATAGGTGAAAAAAAATCATTATTTCACAATCTGGTGACCATGGACTGGTGGAAGTTTTTTGCCATCGTTTTCAGTTCTTATATTGTAATGAATACATTATTTGCATTCATCTACATGATTGTTGATCCTATAGGAATAGGAATGACACAGGACTACCAGGTAAAAAACCACTTCCTTGTTTCTTATTTTTTCAGTGCCCAAACGATGACAACTGTAGGTTATGGATCACTGTATCCATTGACGGGAGCGGTAAGTGTGGTCGCCTCCATTGAAGCGTTAATCGGTCTGATGAGTTTTGCCATTTTTACCGGACTTATGTATGGTCGTTTTTCAAAACCATCACCCGGAATTCGTTTTTCAAAAAATATACTGTACACTCCTTATAAAGAAGGTTTTGCTTTAATGTTCAGGATCGCTAATGAGCGGGATCACAATCTTACTGAACTGGAAGCACGTCTCCTTATGAATATCATCGTGGAGGAAAACGGAAGATCAAATCGAAAATATCAAACCCTGACTATCGAAAATTCCAAAATAACTTACTTTCCACTCAACTGGACAATAGTGCACTACATCGATGATACCAGCCCATTGTATGGATGGACCGCTGAAGATTACATCGGGTCACAAATGGAATTGCTGGTCATGATCAAAGGATATAATGAAACGGCAGCACAAAGCATCCATGCTAAAAGCTCTTATCATGGTAGTGAAATAACATGGAATGCAAAATTCAAGTTGCCCTATTATTTCAGAGAAGATGGAGTCACTGTCTTTGAACTTGATAAGATTGATGACTTTGAAAAACTGACAGGATAGGAGAGTAAAAGAGTAGAAGAGTAGGACGATGAGCGTAGTGGCAGTGGCTTAATTGTACCCATGATAAAAATCATTTGTTTGGCTGATCTTGCTTAATACTGAGGGTTTGACAAAATTAAAGATTTGATTTTCAGTTCATTGGTCTTCTTACCTGGTCAGGTTTATAATTGCATTTATATACTTTTTTAGAATAAAGCCTTACTGATATCATAAGGACTGAGATAACAATATAAAAAGATAAAAAACTCTTTTTATTCCGCATTCAGTTTTTATCTTCGCCTCAGAAATGATATCCGCTCTATACCTGCTCACTCCCTCATACCCATCTGATGTTCTCTAAGACATGCGAATACGGGATCAAGGCCATGATTTTTGTAGCTCAAAAATCAAAGGATGGCTCTCGTGTCGGTATTAAGGAAATTGCTAAAGGGACAGATGCTCCCGAACATTTTATAGCCAAAATCATGCAGGAATTGAGCCGTAAAAAGCTTGTTCATTCAATTAAAGGCCCCAATGGCGGCTTCTATTTCGATAAAGCTGATCTGAAAACATCGTTGGCTGATATTGTCAAAGCCC
>JBDUAU010000275.1:0-3095 GCA_040004485.1 Saprospiraceae bacterium | reverse complement strand
CATCAAGTTTGGAGCAGTGTCACATGGCGGGTTTAAAAACGTAACCATTGAAAAAATAAAAGTATTTGACACCTTCCGTTCTGTTCTGGCTATTGAATGCGTTGACGGCGGTATCATCGAAAATATAGTGGTAGATCACCTGAAAGCCATCAATACAGGAAATGCCTTATTCATCAGATTGGGAGATAGAAATAACAATCGGGATGCAGGAATATTGAAAAATGTCATCATAAAAAACATGAAGGTTGATATTGCCTTCGGACGTCCAGATCATGCATATGAAATACGCGGACCAGAGTTGTCATTTTTTCATAACACATTCCCTTCATCCATCACAGGCATCCCGGGTCACCGTGTGGAAAACGTAATTCTTGAGAATATTGAAATCAACTATCCGGGAAGAGGTAATAATGGCTTTGCCAATATGCCATTGTCACGATTGGATGAAGTACCGGAGAAAACAGGAGATTATCCGGAGTTTTCTATGTTTGGAGAATTACCCGCCTGGGGCTTTTATGTTCGGCATATGGATGGTCTCACGATGAAAAATATTAAGCTTAATATTAAAGCACCGGATTACCGCCCTGCTTTGATTTTTGATGATGTGCAAAACCTTGACATCAAATCATTGCGTATTAGAGGCGACATTAAAGATAAGCAAATCATCCTGCACAATGCAACACATGCCAAAATGGAGTCTGAACAAAACGTATTGAAAATGTAAATTAATATTCAATGCGTATTTTTCGTTTTTTATTTCTGTTTTTAGGAGTTGCTTTCATTTCTTGTAAGCAACCTCAACATACAATTACTGGCAAGCCTGATAGCAATAAGTTCAATGCAAAAATAATACCGCCAAAGGATATCGCAAATAGGGTAGGGGAAGGGGCTTTGCTTTTGACAAGATTTAAATCTTTAGAAGAATTAAAAAAAGTCATTCAGATTGAATATAGCACAACCGTTCCATATTCAACGGGAGCATTAACTCCACAACCTTATGTTCGACTTACATTTCGAAATCTGGATAAGGAAGTAACCAGCATTCTGCACTTCGGTATTAATGAACCTGATTTCAGGGTTGCCCGTGATGGCCATTTTTGGGATCGAATGATATTGGGCCTTCGGTGTCCTTATGCTGTATGGTATAGAAATGATCTGTTAGGCATCGAGCGCCTTGGAAGAAGAAGGCCTTGGGTTTATGGCAAGGGTGATGTCGCCTTTTATGACGTTGCAGAAACCATGGTACATAATATTTCAGATGAAGATGTCATGTATATGCCTTCTGAAGATCTTTCTGAAAAAGGATATCTCAATACATTCAATCATATCACAGCACAAGCCTTCATGACGAGTATTTATTCAGAATCAATAGCTGATTTCGTTGCGGATGTGCATGAACGGCAACATACTGAATTGATCAATGGAAACTTTACGGAAGATCAGCTTACAGATCTGGAAGATGGCCCCATAGACAATTATGTTGATCTGATCAACAATGAATGGGGGCAGGAACTTGGAAAAGTACTTCGACAAAAATATTCGATTTATCAACGTACTTATTGGACACCTGAATTGATGGCTGATTATCTTAATGATATTCAGGCCTATTATAGTTGGGTCTTTCAGATTGGCTTTAAGCCTTTCAGAGAAAATGATGAAATCGTGATTCGATTTGCAGGGAAAATAAACACTGTTAATTTGCAGTAGACGAAATGATTTTAGTTTTTCTCAAGACGGTATTGAGATTTATTTTTGGAGCTTTCATCAATTAACTTATATCGGCTTTGAATTTCTTTTGCTCCTTTTACTTGCCATTCGTCTAATCGAGTCAGCCAATTCTTGTCAATGACGATCACCCCGCTCAATTCTGTTTGAGATATATTGGCGCCAGCCATATTGGTGCCGGACATATTAGCTCCGGTTAGATTAGCTCCGGTTAGATTGGCTTCGTTCAGATGCGACGATGTCAGGTTGGCATCCTTTAAAATAGAATTTTCCAATTGTGCCTTGGTAAAGTTTGTACTGGCCAAATTTGTACCCGTTAGATTTGTTTCATGCAGAATGGCCCCGCTAAATTCCGCCCATTGTAAATCTGCTCCTGTGAAATCTGTTTTTCTCAATTGTGCTGAAGACATATCTGCCCCATGAAGATCTGCTGTCTTTAAATCAGCCCCATTCAGCACTGACCATCTCATATCAGCTGTTGTCAGGTTAGCTTTATTAAGATGCGCACCTGTCAGGTTGGCTCCCCACAGTTTAGCCGATCTCAATTCTGCTTCAATCAAATTAGCACCTTCCAGATTTACATCCTTCAAATCAGCTTTTTTTAAATCAACCAATCTCAAATCTGCATCCTTCAAATCTGCGTCTCTCAACACAGCCCCTTCAAAAGATGTCTGCAACATGATCTTTTTTAAACTAACTGAGTCTATTTTCATTTTGCAAAGCATTAGCAACAGTTCGCCTCGTTCCGGACTTAGTATTCTTTCTGACACACTATCACTCTTGATGGGCATGTGAGACACTAACGAATAGCTCAATGCTCCTATCCTCGCGATCGTTTCATCACTCAATATTCGTTTTGGATTATTGGCCAATTCCATATCCACCTTATCCAAAACATTACACAATAAAATGGTCATGCCATTATGCCTGATGGAATCTATCAGCTCTGCCTGTTGGGCAATTTGCAATTGTTGAGCCTGTATTTGGGTTTTGAAGTTTTTGTTCAGGGGAAAAAAAACCAGTGCCCCGGCCGATAGGGCGCCGATCACAATGCCAATGAGGAGATGCCTGTTTTCTTTCATTATTGTTAAAGCCCTTGATCCGGATATCATATGCCGAATAGATGTATAGCTAAAACTATCAAATATTGGAGTTTGGTTGGACCCCCTTTTTGCTAAACTAATGATTTACATCCATCAGGCATAAGAAGGAAGATAGATATGTGCACAGACAACTCACCGCACAACGATCCTATAATCATACACCGGCTTCTGAGACGTTCCTGAATTATTTGCCACCAGGTTCCCATCTTCAAGAATTTGCTTTTTTCTCAGAAGTAGGATGAAATAGTCGCGTCCCGAAAGTGCGCA
>JBDUAU010000414.1:0-3098 GCA_040004485.1 Saprospiraceae bacterium | reverse complement strand
AGAGACCGTCCGCAAATTGAAGAGCCTACATCTTTATGATTGTCTGCGGGCGAATAAATCAATGGCGGCATGGGGTGTTGAAGCAAGGGTACCCTTTCTTGACAAAGTATTTATGGATGTGGCCATGCGTCTGAATCCTAAAGATAAAATGGCCGGTAATGGAAAAATTGAAAAACATATTCTTCGGAAAGCATTCGAAGATTACCTGCCACCTGAAATCGCCTGGAGACAAAAAGAACAATTTTCTGATGGTGTCGGATATTCATGGATTGACAGCCTGAAAGAATTAGCCAATCAGAAAATCATGGATCAACAAATGGCGAATGCTAAATTCAGGTTTCCGGTCAATACACCGACGACGAAAGAGGCATACCATTACCGTGAGATTTTCGAATCACATTTTCCATATCCATCGGCTATCGATTGTATTCCAGGTGGTCCTTCCGTAGCCTGTAGTACGCCACAGGCCATTTTGTGGGACAAATCCCTCAGTGAGATCACAGATCCCTCAGGCAGATCTGTCAGGTCTGTGCATAACCAATCGTATTAGTGTTCCAATAAATCTATTTATCAGCTGAATTCTCCAATTGCATAAATAGCGCTTTTACCTCTGTTGCTTCTTCAGGTTTCATTCTTCCTGACAAGATTAGACGTACTTCTCTTCTTCTTCCTGCGCCATCAAAAAGGATTTTTTCTTCGGGTGTTTCCGGAACTACATGTGGTACTTTTCGTGGACGTGAAGTCCTTGCATCTAATGCTACGAAAGTCATATAGGCGTGATTGGATTTCTCCAGGTCGGCACCAAATGCAGAAGTTGTAAAAACTTCAAGATAAAGTTCGACAGATGTATGAAATGCTCTTGTGACCTGGGCTTTTATGGTGATGACGTCACCCAATCGAATAGGTTTGGAAAATGAAACACTGTCTACCGAGGCTGTCACTACATGAGCTCCGCAATGCCGTGCACCACAGATACCTCCCGCAATGTCCATCCATCGCATAAGGTTCCCTCCCATCAAATTGCCTAATGGATTAGTATCATTTGGCATGATCAATTCTGTCATCGTTGTCCTGCTGTAACTGGGCGGACGTTCATCGGGTATATTCATCTTACAACTATCTTATTATTCTGTTCGGACAAGAGCATCCATCACCGGAGCAGGGAAAAGGGACTCCATTAATCCCATTTGATCCTTATTGATTTCTATAAGATACCATTGATTGGTACTATGAATAGCAATCATAGAGATCGTCACGAGGATAGTGTACGCTTTACCCGCATCATCCCATTTTACATTTCCTTTTCCGTATGATGTCTGAAATTGTTCGGTCATGCCACTAATAGCCTTAGGCGCATCATATATACTGCCTTCAGCGATCTTTACAGTGAGATCTGCGGTATAATCTATTTTCACAAAAGTTTCATTTCCTTCGACAACAGGTTCTGCGGTTGACTTGAACTTAATATTACTTCTGGTGAATGATAACCCATCCTGATCCATGCTTGTCATGAGATCAACGAGATCCTGCTTTGGGACCTGGGTAAATAATTTAGGATACATCAGATCAAAAGCCTGATCCCATTTTTTCTGATTTGACAACTCTACGAAAGAATCGAATTGTTTTTGAATATCCGCATTGACTTTTATCTGTGCAGTTAAAGTCAAAGAAATGAGAAACGCTGATAGAGTGGAAAGGAATTTAGCGATATACATTATACATTATTTAAAACAGTGGATTCTTTGGTGATGTCGATCGGAGAGGAAGCAATATCAAGATTAAAAACGAGAGCAAACTCCCGGGTAATCTCTTGCTTGATGCGCTGCAAATCTAAGGTTTCCCCCAGCAGGCTACTTAATGAACAAACACTTTTGTCCGGGTCAGATATTCCGCAAGGGATAATATGGTTAAAATAAGACAAATCTGTATTGACATTAAAAGCAAAACCATGCATGGTCACCCACCTACTGAGATGAACGCCTATCGCACAGATTTTCCTGGCTTCCGTAGCAGAATCCAAAGTATTGACCCAAACTCCTGTATATGAAGGATTTAATGAGCCATCGATACGATAATTACTCAAAACATTGATGATGACTTGCTCAAGACTTCTGACATATCTGTGCACATCTGTAAAGATTAAATCCAGGTCCAGGATCGGATAACCAACAAGTTGTCCGGGACCGTGAAAGGTGATGTCCCCTCCCCGATTTATTTTGAAATATTCAATCTGGTAAGCTGACAGCTCCTGTTCATTAATCCTGAGGTTTTCCTCGGAGCCGCTTTTACCCAATGTGAATACGGGAGGATGCTCGCAAAGGAGGAGATAATGATGCTGTACATTTGGATAACCTGCTCGTTTATTGTCAATCAACTCTTTATGTAACCTTGTCTGAAGGTCCCACGCCTCTCTATAAGGCATAAGCCCAAGATCGAGTACTTTCAATAGACCTCCAACCGCTTCATTCATAATGCAAAGGTAAACCTTCCGCTAAACGATTGAAATGACCAAATTCGTTCATATTCTCCTCCCGATAGCGTTTTAAGTCATAACTTTAGGTCGCCAACCACCCCTTTACGATTTCTCCTCGTCTATCCTTTGAATCTTTAGGAATATGATATTCTAATCCGGTAGGGATTAATGTATCCGGATTGTCTGATGGCCTTTGGGCATTGTGTGTACAGGACATGAAAACAAATATCGTGGCATCGTATTTGTTCATAAAACATTGAGATGTAACGACATTTCCTCATCTTTCATTAAAATCATTAACTCCATGAGAATTCTTATACTTTTTATTGGAATGCTCTTTATTAATCTCTCCACGCAGGCTCAACCAGCACCGGATTTTACAGTCACCGATTCCAAAGGACATGTCCGTCATCTCTATGCGGATTATCTCAACCAGGGTAAAAGTGTTCTGATCGAGATTTTTTTTACCACTTGTCCTCCATGTAACTCCATAGCACCATTGATGCAACCGCTCTATGTTGATTGGGGAAGTGGAAATAATGATGTTGAGTTTATTGAACTATCAAATAAAAATTTTGATACGGATGCGCTTGTCAATGCTTTCCAGGCTACCTATAATGAAACA
>JBDUAU010000570.1:0-3100 GCA_040004485.1 Saprospiraceae bacterium | reverse complement strand
TCAAATGGATTTTTCTCCAGTCTGATGACTTCTTTGCGAAGGGCTATCAGGTTATGATTTAATTCCTGCTTCTTTACATCAAGATTATTTCTAAAAAAATTAAAAAGGGTACGTTGTACTTCATTGAGATCCCGCATCTTACTGAAAAATCTTCCGACACTACTGACAAGATGTTCCAATAAATTATAATGTCCTAATTCAAAATGAGCCATCAATTGCATTAACCTCGCATAACATTGAATATCTGTCCTCAAATGACCTGCTGCCTGGAGGTTTACAATTTTATTAAGGTATTCAATACTATGCTCCGGTGATCCCGATCCAAAATATAACCATGCCGTCTTATAATTAAAGACCATGATGCGATGGACATCAATAAACCGACCGTAACGTTTCACAAGCTTATTGATCTCAGGTACGAGTGCAAGACCTTCTTCAAATGATCCTTCAAGAAAATGTCGGTTGATCTTAGCTGTATAGAGATAAAGAAAACTAATGATCTGTCCCGTCATGTCAAAATAATGTTCATGCGATATTGTAAATGCTTCAAACTTCTCCAGCGCAATGACATATCTGTGATAGTCGCGCATACTATACAATGAAGTCAATTGATACGATAATCCTCTCATGTAGAGCACAGGATCTTCAATCATAAATGAAGGATTCTGATCAAATGTATGCACCCAGGCTTCTGCATGCTGATGGCATTTTTCAAAATCAAGAAGGATATAGTAAAACCACATGTAACTCTGCTGAAGATATATTTCTTCCGTGATGGAAAGATTGGTGGTTCTCACCTTACGCAACTCGGATTCAAAATATTCATTCACCGTAAAATGATCCTTCTGATCTCTTACGTGACCTGTCTCAATATACCATCCGTGAATTTTGATTTTTAGATTTGATAACAATACAAGATTCGATACCCTTGATTCCTGTTTTTCAGATTCAATAAGAAGTGACTGCACTTTTCCCGCTTTCTTTCTGCTCCTGGTGATGTGTCGCTCTTCAATAAATTTTTGAAATTCGATGATCTCAAGACGAAGCAGATCATGTCCCCCCTCAGGCATCATCTCCTTCACCCTGTCAAGTAATTTAAAAGCCTGGAGATACAACCCCTTACTGTAGAGGATGTGTGCAAAATCAATTTGCTCCCTGACTTTGATAGACTCAATATTTTCATGAATAAGCCTCAGACTTTTAAGTACCTGGGTGTAGAGATGTCGTTTGATATTGACAAACTGAGATTTTGGCATATCCCCAAGCTTTTCCAGAAGGGCATCCTCATTGTAATCTTCCATTTTGTCAAGCAGATCGAAGAGACGGACGTAAAGTACATCTTCATTACTCTGAAGCCGTTGAACATACAGCCTGAAATTTCGCTTTTCAGCCTTAGTCAGGGACTTAATAATGGTAAAAAGCTGTTCCGAATGGGCTATGGGCATAACAATATACTATGGCGCAATATACACTATCTCAGGATATTACACATAAAAACAGCCATTTAGCAATAGCGTAAACCAGAATAATTGTTTTGTATCTGATGGATCTGACTGATTAGCTTCGCATCATATATTCAACAAAACCATAATTTATTCTAAACCCAAATAACAGTATATATGGCTAAGCTCAAATTTGAATACATCTGGCTCGACGGTTCTAAACCTGAGCCCAACATAAGGAGTAAAACCAAAGTCATCGAAATGGAAAGTTTCAATGGCGATGTAAAGAAACTTCCTGAATGGTCATTTGATGGTAGTAGCACAATGCAGGCTGCAGGTCATTCTTCCGATTGTTTACTTGTACCAGTATCCTGTTATCCTGATCCTCAGCGAAAAAACAGTTGGCTTGTCGTCGCCGAAGTTTATAGCCCGGATGGCACCCCTCACCCTACTAACATGCGTTGCCTGATTCCAAATGATACGGATGATTATTGGTTTGGATATGAGCAGGAATATGTATTGGAGCAAGACGGTCTTCCACTTGGATTCCCTTCAAAAGGTTATCCCGGTCCACAAGGCCCATACTATTGCGCTGTAGGCTATAAAAATGTAGCCGGTCGTGATATGGTTGAAGAACATCTTGATGCGTGTCTCGATGCAGGTCTGGGTATCACCGGTATCAATGCAGAAGTTCTTTTAGGCCAATGGGAGTTTCAGTGTTTTGCTAAAGGAGGAAAAAAAGCTGCTGATGAATTGATCGTGAGCCGTTATCTGCTCTATAGAATTTCAGAAAAATATGGAGTAAAAGTTAATATTCATCCTAAACCAGTGTTGGGTGATTGGAATGGTTCAGGTATGCATGTCAATTTCTCCAATGGCGAAATGCGTGAAGAAGGTGGAAAGGATCTATTTGATGCCATCTGCGAAAGTTTCCGCAGTGTGCATAAAGAGCACATCGAAGTCTATGGATCAGACAATCATCTTCGTCTTACCGGCAAGCATGAAACACAATCAATGCATACTTTCAGCTATGGTGTAAGTGATCGTGGAGCTTCTATTCGTATTCCGGTATATACTGTGCAACATGACTGGAAAGGCTATCTGGAAGACAGGAGGCCTGCTTCAAATGCAGATCCTTATAAGGTAGCTGCCCGTATCATCAAGACGATTCGAGGTGTTGAAGTCATGGCACATTCATAATCTATTTCCCGAATTCAATACTCATAATTTTATTGCCGGAGGCTAAGCAGAATATGCTTAGCCTTTTTTTATTGTATTCGTTTACGCAAATCAGAAATTTGTAAAAAACTCAGCGCAGGCGCAGCCTATGCCGAACAATGCTTCGTGATTCATGACTTCAAACAAAGTTTGCAGTTAAGAATCAACTATAAGTTGGCTTACCATCGAGCATCTGCAAAACCATGTTATGCGAAATTTTAATAAAATGTATTTTTACCATCAAACGTATAAAACACAATTATGTCCGCTTACAGCTATGAGGAAATGGTGCGAAACCGCATCGTTCAGGAAAAACTGGCCACACAATTTATCAAGGCCATCAATGACCTTTGGTATGACATGGGTATTGAAATTGTTCTTTTTCGAAATCAATTGATCGATAAAAGAGCATCTGAAATATTAAGCCTGCACAACTATGC
>JBDUAU010000261.1:0-3108 GCA_040004485.1 Saprospiraceae bacterium | reverse complement strand
GGTACACTTCAATTCAAAAAAGGTTGGTTGCGCGGCATTCGACATGTTATCAAGCCCAGTGTTGGATTTTCATACACACCTAAATCTCCGGATAGTTATTACCAGGATCAGCAATTCAGTGTTCTCTATCCGGATTCAACGAAAAGATTCAGCCGGTTTGATAATTTACTTTATAGTGCCTCACCGACAAATATCGAACAGGCCAATATCAATTATTCCATTACCAATTTATTCGAAGCAAAATATTTTAGTAAAAAAGACAGTACGGAGAAAAAATTGAAGCTGTTTGACAATATCAATATGTCCGGTAGCTATAATATGGCAGCTAAAATTAATAAATGGAGCCCGCTGAACATTAGCGGAAATACACGATTTTTTAAAGGGATCACAACGGCCACAGTAGGCGCCACATATTCTTTCTATGGCAGGAGTGATAATGTACATCTGGATACATTGACCTACCTCGAAACAAATCATAAATTATTACGCTTTGAAAGTCTGAGACTGCGATTTTCATCCCATATCACATTTCAACAAGTACTGGATTTATTTAATCCCAAAAAGGAAAACCAATCTCAAACCGGATCCAATCCCGGCAACAAAAAATTACCTGTCAAAGGGGATAAGTTTTTTGACCTCCTGAGTAGTTTTTCAATAAATCATGAGTTGGGTATTACGCGTGGATGGATGCCCGGACGGGACAGCACCATCATCACGACTAATAGTGTCAACATGGTCGGCAGCATGCAGATCACACCCAACTGGTCCGTCAATTTTGGAAATATCGGCTACGATTTCAAATCAAAACAACTCACTTATCCTGATATCGGACTGGCCCGTGATCTTCATTGCTGGCAATTATCCTTCAGTTTCCAGCCTACCCGGGGAACTTACTCTTTCCATCTTGGTGTGAAACCGGGTTCATTCGATTTCCTCAAATTCCCTTACAACCGCGGCAATTACGATACGTTCGGATTCTAACGGAGTCCCACATTTTCCCTTATTTTTGAATTTAGCATGTGTATCCGTCTTCTTATAGTCAGCAGCCTTTTATTCGTTTCATCTTTATCTGTTTCGCAGGTTTGGTGCAATATGCAGGCTATTGATCAATCAAAAGAGGATAGTGTCAGATATAATGTTTTTTTGGATAAAGTGCGTCAACAGGAATTGCGTCCTCATTTAAAATCACGTTCTGAGGTTTGTTACCAGGTCGTCGTTCATATCGTCACAAGACAATCAGCAACATTTATTTCAAAGGCGCAAGTCATCCACCAGATTGATGTGCTAAACAATGATTTCGCTGGAAAAGGAAACAACATCTCTAAACTTGAAAAGGAATTTGAATCCCTGATCGCGGATACCGGCATAAGATTCAGACTCGCTACTGCAGATCCGGAAGGAAATCCAACAGATGGCATTACGTATACGAGTACGGAAGTGAAAGACATAGCCCTCCAGGTTGAACAAGGGCACGTGTACATTCATTATGATCAGTTAGGTGGAAAGACAGGTTGGGATCCGACACGTTATATCAACATTTGGGTTGGAGAATATGGAAGCTTTCTCGGATCTACTCATTTCCCGGGTATGGCACCTTTTCCTGAAGAGATAGGCGTAATAATAGATCCTCGTTCATTCGGGTCGCTTGGTGATGCAGCATCACATCCGTTTTACAAGGGGGGACACACATTGACTCATGAGGTGGGACATTTTTTTGGACTGATCCACATCTGGGGCGGTCCGTCAGAACATGATTGTAATGACAGTGATGAAGTCGATGACACACCTAATCAGGATGGTCCTTATTTCGATTGTCCGTCCGGTACGCAGATGTCATGTGGCGTCAGTAATATGTACCAGGATTTTATGGATCTGACAGATGATCGTTGTCTTGCAGCATTTACTACAGGACAATCCGCGCGCATGCATGCTTCCATTGATGCTTTTTATCCAGGTATGGGTAGCGAAGGATCGTGTCAGCAGATCATCCAACCATTTGCCACATGGTATGACAAATTGATCTGGGCCAATGATCGTTATTCAGGGCAATACGTATTGTATCATCCCGATGGCTATGCAGGAAAAATAAATCTTGAAGTATTTTCAATCGATGGTCGTCTTGTGCTGAAAGACATTTGGGAAGACAGTCAAACGTACTTGCTTGATTTAAATCCCTATGCAAGCGGTATATTTTTTGTACGACTATCCGACGGTTTACAAGATAAAGTGAGAAAAGTCGTTACGTTTCAATAAAAGGTAAACAGTAATCGGTAAACAGTAATCAGTAAATTGTAAAAGCATGCAAGTAATAGTATTTTATATGCAAGTTTACAATAACTATTAAATAATAATTGAGAGATATCATGTACAACATATCAATACTGAATACTGATTACCGATTACTGGTTACCAGATTCACGCAGATCATTTGTATCGCACTGCTCTCATTCTCTACGGCTTGTCATTCTTCCAGAAAAAATACGATCTCAGAATCTACTGTTCCCGGGTTGAAATCATGGACACTCAAATATCAAAGAGGCCCGTGTTTTGGCCAATGTCCTGTGTACGCATTTTATCTTCTGTCTGACAATACGGGTCTGATCTATGTGCATGCTAATTTGCTTGAACCAGGTTGGTACACAGCTCCTCTTGATCAGAAAGCAGTCCATGAGATCATGCAGCTTGTCGAACCTGCAGCCTGGTGGCATGAAGATATGAGCGGACAACCGGAGATAGCAGACCTGCCACTTTTAAATCTGACATATCTGCATCCGGATGGTATACGAATACTTACGGTACAAAAACAATTTTCAACTTCATTGTCAAATGGTTTTGAAAAACTGAATAAGCTAGTGACTGAAGGCCGATGGGTTCCTACTGACATGCGGCCTTTGGAAAGTCCTCAGGAGCCCCAGACAGATGTCATCGTACAGCTCAACGAAGGAGTAGACATTCATCAGTGGATGAAAAAATACGATCGCTTCGGTATCGAAACAGTTTGCCTACGTATTGGCTCCTCGTTTCCAGAGCCACTTAACCCGCGCATGATGGTCACGTATTTTAGCTATGACGACTTGGTTGAGTCTTTGCGCTGTGCCTTATTTACGC
>JBDUAU010000384.1:0-3116 GCA_040004485.1 Saprospiraceae bacterium | reverse complement strand
ACCGAAAATTTGAACAGGGACAGCAGGAGAGGAATACATGCATGGAATATCAAATCATTAGTCCACTCTATACATATGAACAATTTATAGAGAATGGCTTATGTAGTTCGGCAGAAGGAATTGAATTGTTCAGAAAATATATTCAATATTTCATATTGCCACCTCCATGTCCGGGCCCTATGCCAAAGCCTGTCATACCGGAACCACCTCAAGACTCTTGTAAAAAAGAATATGAGGCTTACCTCACAGCCATTGCCCAATACAATGAATTTGCAAAAAACCATCCCTCATCAGGATTGCCTGTCTTCGAACGGCCTTATTCTTATTCTGAATTTATTGACAAAAAATTATGTCCTTGTGTTGAAGCATACGTTATCCACTTACAATCCGTAATTGCTGAACAAGAAGCAACAGATACGGATCACAAGGTTATTTTACCAGAATTGGATATCGCACTCATGTGTCCGAAATTTATTAAACCACCTTGTGATCCTCCCATAACGCAGGATACATTTATTTCTCCCGCCTATACGCCATACACAAATCCATGTGTTCAATATCAAATAGACCTGGCATATATCAATGCAGCCAATTCATATCAACAATATATAGACAGCTTAACCACATGGATATCGGAGAAATACAATGAGCACTGCCTGAGTGCCCTGGAATCATTCGCTGCTGTTTATAAGGATAAGGAATATCACTTCACACTCTATTATTACGATCAGGCAGGAAATTTAGTCAGGACGATTCCACCGGAAGGTGTGTCAGTGATCAATTTGCCCGATACATTGCATGCAGATTATATTCAAATTAATAAAGACAGGACCTATGGCCGGCATACTTTTTTCACGAATCATACCATGGCCACTACGTATGTGTACAACAGCCTGAACCAACTTGTCAATCAAAGCATGCCGGATCACGACATGATGAATATCTGGGAGTACACCCTGCCTTCCGGATTGGATTCCAGGTTGCATGTCACGGGTACACAGTTTGTGAATTCCACAAAAGGTTATTTATCCGGATATATTGATGCAGGTATTGTAACCTCTGCAAACAAACGTGGTTATTTGTACACAACGGACAATGGAGGAGTTTCATGGACCCAAATGAATGACCTGGTAGCGTCTGATCTCAAAAAGGTTCAGATGATAGATGGATTGAATGGCTTTGCTGTCGGGAATCATGGCATCGTTTTAAAAACTACAAATGGAGGTGCGAGCTGGGATTTGATTTCACTGGCGGGTATAGACATTACGCTCACCTTAAATGATTTATATTTTACCTCTGTGTCCAATGGAGTGATCGTCGGAGATACTAATCTTGTGTTTATCACTGTTGATGCAGGAACAACATTCACAAAGACTGCACCGGCACTTACCACGGGAGTGAAACTCAGGTCCATTACATATGATGGATCCAGTCTTTACGTTTGTGGGAGGGATGCGAATGGACAAGGAATACTTTTCAAGGGTATTGTAACGAATCCCACTGCCACATCTTTTGCGGTTGGTTGGTCTTCCGTATCGAATATTAGAAGCACAGATTTGGAAAAGATTCAAATGGTAGATCCGGTAAAAGGATTTGCCATTGGTATTGATGGCACCTTGTTGAAGACAATAGACAATGGTAATACATGGATATCCGTCGCAACCGGCACAAAGGATAATTTTAAAGATATCTACTTTAAAGATATCAGTGCAGGAGTGGCTATTATAGATAGTATGCCGGGATATGGATTGGTCTATAAAACCACAGATGGAGGAAAAACCTGGACATTACTCAGCCGTCATGGCGAGTACTACAATCGTTTTCATTTTTATCAAAATGACAAAGGATATGTGGTTGGCAATAACGGCAAGATGAAACGAGTGGTGATGACCAGCAATATTGGTCTGGTCAATATTCCGGTACCCTCCACAAGTCAGGTTTTTAATATTAATTCATCTCATTTTTATGATGGAGATAGAGGTTGGATAGTTGGAAATAGCGGTATAGCATATTACACTTTAAATGGAACTTCACCTTACCCGGCATGGACCAAAGTAACAGGAGTTATTACTGATTTCAAAGAAATCATCTTCGGTAAAATTGGTGATCCGAATGAAAATACGGGCATGTTGTTGAGTACAAACGGGAACTTATATAAGATCACGAGTAATCCTGCGAATGGAACAAACTATTCATTCACCCAGATAAGCACCGCCTCTGAAAACATTATTGATATTGATGAAAGCGGAGGACCAACAGGTAAAATATATGCTTACGATAAAGCAGCTACAACAAGTACAGGTACTCCCCTGAAATATGTCAACAAAGCTTCTATAGCAAGTTCAATTGCATTGTCAGCTGTTTCAAACGCAGGTGCCGTCCCGGTAGTCACGAATGTAAGATCCATTTTTGCCGGGAACCCAAATACTGTTTTTCTTACAGGCAGTAACGGTGACATTTTCAGAGGTGACAATGTAAATTCAGGTACTGCTACCTGGATAGGGAGATCCAGCGCAACAGTACCATTGGCGTTAAATGATATCCAGGCTGCAGGTGCACAACATATTTATGCTGTCGGTGCTGAAGGCACATTATTGCAAACTACAAATGGTGCAGATTGGAAAACCCTTCCAACAGCAACTTTTACGAATTTCAATGCAATCAGGTTTAATACTAATCCAACTACAACTTTGCCTTCAGCATATAATGGATTGATTGCAGGAAACAATGGATATTTATTAAAAACTACTGTGACATCGGGTGCAGTTGCACTGTCATCTGTAAGTTTATCCACACAGGAAGGCCTGAATGACATAGCACTGAATACAAGCAATAAAGCTTACGTCGCCGGCGCTCATGGCACATTCATTTCAATCCCTTCGATTCAAAACGTGAATGCATCGATTGCCTTGCTGAAACCAGCGGAAGATTTCCGTGGACTGTGTTTTATACCAGGTTCAAATGCAGTTTACGTTGTAGGTGATAATTCGGCAGTATATCAATACAATGATGCATCAGGATCAAAAATAAAAGGAGTATATACTCCGGCACTGAGTGATGTCCATTTTATCAATGTGCAAAACGGTTACATCGTAGGAGATAAGGGGACCACCCGA
>JBDUAU010000214.1:0-3121 GCA_040004485.1 Saprospiraceae bacterium | reverse complement strand
TGCATTGTCATAGGTCATTTTGGTGTCCCAGCAAGCAATAAAAGCATCCATCGCAGTGACTTCGGTCAGGAAATACAATTTCACATCCTGATCAAGTGTGTGATGATCACGTATAGATACGTTTTGTGCAAATCGCAACCAATGTCCGGCTTGCTGCACAGACGAAGGACCATCGCGCATAAATTCAACTAATGCCTTCTGTTCGTTTGTAAGATTTGCCTGCATCTCAACGACATCCTTTACTTCAGCTGCCATTTGTTCAGATCCCACAGTCGGCGGAGGAGGTGATCGAAACTGGTCTGCTGATTTTAAGGCCACAGGTTTGACTTTTTGCCAGAAGGGTGTCAGACATGCTGGGCAGACTTTACCTCCTTTACCGTCAGCAAAGTATTTAGGTTGCCACCTGTTGATTTCTATACTCTTATCAGGGTCATTGACTGGCTTATACTTTGTATAATCGCAGAAAGGGGTGCCATCCGATCCCATCTCATCTCCATATTGATTTGAGCCGTCATTACGCCTGGCCAGGATGACTGCTTTTGCAGCAAGGTTTCCTATGCCCTCAGGAGTAGAAGGATCAAGCGAGGCATTGTCAGGATCAAGCCCTAAATCCACCATAAACTTCCGGAACAAAAGTGTATCACTATAGTAATACTCATTCATCGCTCTGAAAGCAGCATAGCTGATAGCTATTTCTTTATTCCTGATGTTCCTTTCTGCTGCAGGCCTTCTGTCCACACCAGACAGATAGACCGGTGACGCTGATGAATCATACCTTGACCAGGCATCAAAAACAGACACACAGATGAGTCCCAGATATCTTGAGGTGATTGTTGGTCTGGGTTTGAAACGCTCTGTATCGTGACCGGTAGCAGTTAAGGCTAGTTCTGCCCATTTGTATGCATAATTCTCCTTTCCTCTGGATTCTGTGCTTTGAGCTTTTTCACCGGACAATACACTTGTCTTGTGATCGGGGCGGCAATTCGAAAAAAAGAAAGACACAGGAAGAAAAAGAAAAATCGCTTTTTTAAATTTTAGCATTGGGTATCAGCTATTTAATTGAGAAATACTGGCGGGAGTCATAAATGGGTTCGGCCTTCGGACCAAAAGTATATGCATAAAAGTACTAAAAATGAGACCAACATTTTATTTAGAGCTCGGGGTACTGAATATCCTTTGCCTTACTTGTTAAAGCCTCTGACCATGTCCTTCGAACAGGATTTATCAGGATTCTCCGCTATGAAAAATGGCAACTTATTTTTCCGTAATTTTCACCGTGTTTTTGAAGAAGTTTATGACCCAACAGACCCGATATTGAAACCTACAGATCTTTCAGATCCCGAATACTTCCATAAAGTTGTTGATTGTCAATATGCCTGCCCGGCTCATACCCCGGTGCCGGAATATATCAGGATGATCGCCCTCGGAAGATATGATGATGCCTATATGATCAACTGGGAATCAAATGTATTCCCCGGAGTTCTGGGCCGTACGTGTGACCGCCCATGCGAACCTGCATGCCGGCGAGGCCGAATTGAAGAAAAACCTGTTGCCATCTGCCGCCTGAAACGGGTAGCCGCTGACCACAAAGGCGATATAACTGATCGGATCCAGCAGGGCCCCTTTGCCTCAAACGGCAAGAAAATAGCCTTGATAGGCGGTGGACCTGCTTCTCTGACCGTGGCTCGTGATCTTGGCCCTCTCGGGTATGAAATCCACCTTTATGATGAGCAAATTGCAGGTGGTGGCTTTATGCGCAGCCAGATACCTTCCTTCAGATTACCCGAAGAGGTATTGAATGAAGAGGTCAACTATATTCTGAATATGGGAATCCACACCCATTTCAATACCTACGTTTCAAGCCTGAAAGAGATTCTGGACAAAGACTATGATGCTGTTTTTATTGGCACAGGAGCTCCAAGAGGTAAAGATTTGCCCAAACTTGAGGGAAGATGGGATGCAAAAGATAAAGTCCATATCGGCATCAACTGGCTGGCCAGCGTAGCTTTTGGACACATCGAAAAAATAGGCCGTAAAGTGATTGTCGTAGGCGGTGGTAATACAGCCATGGATTGTTGCCGTACAGCACGAAGGTTAGGTGGCACAGAAGTAAAAGTTGTCGTCAGAAGCCCGTTTGAAGAAATGAAAGCTTCAGCGTGGGAGATTGAAGACGCACAGCATGAAGATATTCCGATCATGCCTTTACACAGCCCCAAAGCTTTTATCGCTGAAAACGGCCAGCTTAAAGGGATGATGTTTGAGAAAGTGAAAGCTGTGTATGATGAGAAAGGAAAAAGAAGTTTAGTTCCAACAGGAGAAGCTGATGTCTTCATCGAAGCTGATGATGTACTGATGGCGATAGGTCAGGATAATGCTTTTCCATGGATCGAACGGAATATCGGAATTGAATTTGGAGAATGGGAAATGCCGGTGGTCAATAAGACTACATTCCAATCCTCATTATCAAAAGTATTTTTTGGAGGTGATGCTGCATTCGGTCCTGAAAATGTCATCACAGCCGTTGCCCATGGCCACGCAGCTGCGGTTTCAATTGATCTGTTTTGTCAAAATGCCGATGTACAGATACGGCCTGATCCGATGACTAATCTGTATAGTCTGAAGATGGGTATTCATGAATGGAGTTATGATAATTATGTAGTGGATGATCATCGGTATAAAGTTCCACACGCCAGTAAAGATCTCACGCTTCAAAACAGAAAAATTGAAGTTGAATTAGGATATGATGAACTCACCGGATTTAAGGAAGCAGAGCGCTGTCTCAATTGTGATGTGCAGACTGTGTTTGAAAAAAGCCGTTGTATTGAATGTGACGCCTGTGTGGATATATGTCCTACAGGATGTATCACATTTACAACTAATGATGAGGAAGATCTTTTACGTCAGCATCTGACCATGCCGGCTACGAATAAATCACAGGATTTATATGTTTCTGATGTACTGCCCACCATGCGCATCATGGTCAAAGATGAAGACGTGTGTTTGCACTGCGGATTATGTGCAGAACGTTGTCCCACATCAGCATGGGATATGCAGAAATTTTTCTACAATACCACAAAAGCTTCGCATGTATGTCATCTAGAGGTGGTGTAAATGATTTCGT
>JBDUAU010000350.1:0-10515 GCA_040004485.1 Saprospiraceae bacterium | reverse complement strand
CCTTTCAATAAGTCATTGTCCAAAGTCAGGTGTGAATGGAGCTGAATCAAATGGGGATACCAGGGACAGCCTTTCAAATGCTCAAATGAACATGACGAGAGATTCGCTTACTGCATATAATGATTCTTCAATGGTCAAACACGTCGGAAGAGATTCTACAACACCCACAAGGATAGAACATGGCAGTGATAACCCGGCGAAGCTGGACAGTATAAAAAATGCGAAGGGAAAAAAGAAGAATTAGATATTGTAAATAATGGCTAAGCGTTAATTACTCACATCTCACATCTCACATCTCACATCTCACGTCACACGCCTCACGCCTCTCACTGAGGAACAGAATGTAAAGCCACCCGATTTCCTTCTGTATCAGCAAAAACAGCCATATGACCATAGTCAGGTGAAATGAGTGTCTTTGGCACAATGATTTTTCCTCCGGCAGCTTCCACTTTATCAAGCACAAGCTGAACATCAGGATTTCCATTGAGATACACAAGTGGTCCTTCACTCAAAGAAGGAGAATAAAAGCCTTCCGCATGAACAAGAGCACCACCGATACCCGTCATCGGATCATCTATTGGAAACATCCGCATTCGTATAGGCGACAAGTCTAATGGAATCATCTCTATTCCGAATATCGCCTCATAAAATTTTTGTGCACGGTCGATGTCTACCGTTGGTATTTCAAACCAGCTAATTGCATTTTTCATAAATGGGTTTTTAGGATTGAGATTAAATTTTAAAAGAATAGTTCAATCGTTATGCATCGTCGATCAAAATTCTATACCCATGATTCAAAATAAACGACCAAAAATCCATGTTCATCACCATCAGCGCTAATATTTTTTAAAATTGTCTATTTAATCTATTACAATCTTTTTGAATGAATAAACGCTACAAAAAGTGATTGTTACTTATTATCATCAATCTTAGTCTGAACGCTGCCGGTTTATTAACAATTTATTGCCCTGGCTTGATGGTTTTTTTGTAATTTGTGAACTTCCCCGTAAAGTGGCACTCCCCCTGCATCACCTGAGATTGTTTTAGTAAAGCTCCCAATACTCGATTGGGTTTCTATTTATCAGTACAAGTGTATTCATATGAGGAGGTTTTCATTAGTCGTTATCTGCCTGTTTTCTATTGCCGCACTTATCTATGGACAGAAGCCGGTTGCACTGGAGACCATAGCTCTGTTTCGCGGGAGAAGCTATCAGACTATTTCCATTTTTAATGCAGCCTCGCCGGCAAAGGAAAGTCTACGCCAATACGTTGAGCAGGCTTATTCGATGACCATTCGACCCGGAATACTCCAACAATTAGAGACATCAAATCCGGATCTTCTTCGCCTTCAATTACCCTCACCATTTAACATTGAGCTTGATCTTCATAAAGTGGATATTTACAGCTCTTCCGCACAGATCAAGACAAGTGATGGGTTAAGATTTAAGCCTGATCCTGAAAATATTTTTTACAGAG
Organism: Saprospiraceae bacterium; assembly: GCA_040004485.1. Taxonomy (GTDB): domain Bacteria; phylum Bacteroidota; class Bacteroidia; order Chitinophagales; family Saprospiraceae; genus Opimibacter. Next base: position 9,039 of record JBDUAU010000350.1, on the reverse strand, counting down.
GAATGATCACCGGCAATCCTAACTCACTTGCCGTTGTAAGTATATTGAAGGGTAAGATTCAAATTTTGTACTCCGATGAATCTGGTAATAAACGAATCCAACAGACGCAGGATGGAAGTTATATCGCCTTTGATGACAAAAATATTTTGATTCCTAACCCAATGGATTGTTTTGTAATTGATACAGGAGCCCACAGATCTATAGAAAACCAGGTCAATTCTTCTAATCGAAATATGACCGGAAGCTGTGTGGAAGTATATGTTGAATGTGATTACAAATCATACGTAGATAATGGTTCCAGCATTCCGAATACACAAGCATGGGTAGCTGCTCTTTGGAATGAAGTCATCACACTTTATGCCAATGAAAGTATTCCTGTCGCCGTATCCAATGTATTCGTTTATACATCTACTGATCCTTTTGCCAGCCTTACGTCAACAAGTGCGATATTAAATGCCTTTGTCGGCCATATTGACACACTAACCTATAACGGACGTCTTGCACATTTCTTAAGCACAAGGTCCCTTGGCGGGGGTATAGCATGGATTGACGTAATATGTTCAAACACCAACCAATGCGCCGTCAGCACATCTTTAAGTACTACCATTGTTCCCTTCCCGACCTACAGCTGGAACGTAGAGGTCGTCACTCATGAGATGGGTCATAATATGGGCTCACCCCATACCCATGCATGTGCCTGGAATGGCAACAATACAGCCATTGATGGATGCGGTCCGCAAGCCGGGTATAGTGAGGGATGTACCGGCCCCATACCGGCATCAGGGACCATCATGAGTTATTGTCATCTCATCAGCGGAGTAGGTATCAATTTCAATAATGGGTTTGGTCCACAGCCCGGTAATCTTATCAGAAATAGATTTAACACCGCATCATGTAATACGGGTACCTGTTCCCCTCCGGTATGTACCTCACTGATCGATCCTGTTCCCAATTCCACAAGTGTTGATATCAACCAGGATCTTTTCTGGAATAATGCTCAGGGTGCGAATGGATTTTTTCTGACGGTTGGAACCACACCGGGTGGAACTAATATTGTCAACAATGTGAATGTAGGCCTGGTGACATCATATGATCCGGGAGTATTTCCGTTCAATACGACTATTTATGTAAAGATCGTTCCGTACAATAATCTAGGTAATGCAATAGGATGTACAGAACAATCTTTTGTGACCGAAACGAGTGGTCCACCCCAATGCACACATTTATCAAGCCCGCTTAACGGAGCTACCAATGTTGCATTAACAGCTGTGTTACACTGGGCCCATTCTGTGGGTAATCAAACCGGATATAAACTCACCATAGGCACTACACCGGGAGGCACCCAAATTGCAAATCAGTTAAATGTCGGAAATGTAAATTTTTATGATCCGCCGGGACTCCTTCCGTATAGCTCAATCATCTATGTAAAAATAACGCCTTATGGAGCAAATGGTGATGTCAATGGATGCTCAACAGAGAGCTTCACAACATTAACGCCTATTAACGGCGACTTCTGTTCAATGGCTATCAGCCTTCCCTGCGGCGCGTCACTGGCCGGAAATACAACTCAGGCACTTAGTGATCCCGAAGCGTTCACCTGTGGCACAGATATAAGTGCTCCCGGCATCTGGTATACTTTTGTGGGCAACGGACAAAACGTCATCATAGCCACATGCACTCAATATGGTTACGACACCAAATTAAATGCCTATAGCGGTAGTTGTTCAAACTTAACCTGTATCACGGGCATTGATGATTACTGCAACACAGGTAGCCTTATTTCTTTTCCTACTACTAATGGTGTAAACTATTTCATCCTTGTTCAGGGCTGGGGAGGCCAGGTTGGTTCTTACACACTTACAAGGACGTGTTACAGCGGACCCTTTTATTGTGCGGCTCAGGGAAATAATCACTCGAGCGAATGGATTCAAACATTCAATTTTGCCGGATATACAAAACAATCGGGCTCAACCTCATACAGTGATTTTACAAACGAAACGATTACTGTATCTCGTGGCGGCGCCTATGCGGTTACGATTACGCCCGGATTTTTGCAAGGCTCACGCACTGAACAATATCGTGTCTGGATAGATACTAACAAGGATGGTGATTTCACAGACAGCGAAGAAACCGTTTTCTCAGGCGGGCCATCTACATCCGTTGTAAGTGGAACAATAACAGTGCCTCTCAGCGCTACTACAGGAATTACAAGAATGAGAATCGCAATAAGATATAATGCTATTCCACCTTCATGTGGTTCGTATGATTTTGGTGAAGTGGAAGATTATTCCGTCAATATCAAATGTAATCTCGTCACCTCTGCATCTGATGACAGTGGAAACGGAACTCTTCGAAACGTGTCGATTTGTGCCGATGACAATGAAAATATACTTTTTGCTCCGACACTGAACAATCAAACCATCAATATATCGGCTGGACCTATCGTGGTGGATGGCATATGGAAATGGATGCCTGATTTAGGAACGAATATTACCATCAAAGCAGGTTCAGCTGTCTCCCGTCTGTTGTCAATTCCGGTCAGTAAGTCAGCTGAAATTCAATATCTCACGCTCATCGGTGGTAACACATCGCCTGGTAGTGCGATTGATAATGCCGGTATTTTGATACTGCGCAATAGTATTGTCAAACCGGCAACCAGCTCAAGTACTATTCCGATTCGCAATACGGGTGTGATGAATGTGTTTGGTCCGACGAATATCAATAATTGAGATCTCCATTGCCTGGTTTAGATAATTGATCCATCAACTTGATCAATGGCAAATACAAATTGTTGACAACTCTGTCGTCAGGCTTCAACTACTTCAACAATGAAAAAACCATCATTACCCTGGGGTTGATATTTTGGCATGAGTATTAATCCACTAAATGGAGTAGTCACCTCCCCATTTTCATTAGTAGCCAATACATCACCTGCCTTCACATTTTGAAAATTTTTATAACCTGGATGCATTACAAATTTTTCTCCCTGCTGAATTTTATAATGATAAATCAACCTTGTAATTTTTGGCAAGCCAACGGATAAGCTGATCAGCAATCCATCATGGCGATGGTCCACATCCCTGGATTCGACAGCTCCGATCGTACGCATACAATTGATAATGGCTGCTGCGGTTCGATGCACGCCCTCAGGATCGTCATGACGACCGGCTTCAAATACTATGCAATAACAACCTAGTGATGGATGATGAAAATAATCAATAGTCGTACCGACAAGACCTTCGGCTATACCCAATACGACAGGAGCATGTAACCCCTTAGCAAGAATGCGGCTAAGATCGTCTTCTGCAGCGATCGTAAATATGCCCCCATCAGCAGTAGTGGTATGCATATCCAATACCAGGGTGAGAGGTGCATCGTATTTTTTTCGTTCATCTTCAATGGCGGTTATTAATTCGAGGCACTCTCTATCTTCTTCAGCAAGGTGATCCGGTTCCAGGTTTTTTATTCTTTCCAGTTCTGCAGTTGTCAGCATTCGGTTGAGATCCCTGGCGATGAATCGCTGTTTGGTATTCAAGGCTGCGAGATTGCCACGTATACCGATCATGACACCTTTGTACCGAAAAGTGGGATTCACCTTTTGTTCAATTCGCAGCAGGCGAAAGACTTCCTCAATAGCTTCTATGCCGGATGGTTCATTACCATGCATCCCGCCAATACAAATAAGCAAAGAGCCCTTCTCCTGTCCCTCATAACGGCCGATGATTCTCTTCTCCATGGATAGCAATAATAATAAATAAAAGGGTACTGGTTTTTAAGTCTATGATACTCCGGAATATAGGTTTTCGGGTTTTTGGGAAAAATCACGATTTAGACGTCCACATATATATTAATTAACAAATATGGCAGGCAAAAACCTTTTGCACAGACAGAAACATCCATTTCATTGATTGGGAAGAAGAGAAAAATCCGCCTATACGTATTGAGGCACAGGGCACTTATTGGTTTTTTTACTTAAACTATTCATTTGTACTAGAATAGGTGTTTTGTATTGATTATTTTTCGATCTTGCACGCTATTAATAAAGTGCGATTACCCCTAACTAAACCCATGAGTTTTTATCTCATGCCACATAAAACCTCCCAACCAACCAACTTTGAGGCTTGCTATACAGCAATCTCTGGTTCCGAATGCTCCCAAATTTACCTTTTACATCCAGGATATCTTTTGAATCCACTTAATACTTTAAGTTGGAAAAGGCATGCTTCACCGGAATGACAATACAAATTGATTGTTATTCATGATTACTGTTATGAATTAATAAATAAAACAAAATGAAAATAGGAACTTCTGAAGTAAAATCGCTTATCAACTTCCGCGCAAACGGACAACGTGATATAGCAGCTCATACATCTCAGGACAGTTCCTTTGTTTCACTCAAAACAAAATTAAAAGCAATGAATTGCCGAACCCCCAAAATGTTGATGCTCCTCGCACTGTATTTATTAATGACCGGATTTAGTACGAAGGCATCATCTCAAGCGGACACCACAATCACCGTGCGATTTGCAAATCCTGTATTTGAATGTGGCACATCATTATATTGCGTTGATGTTCAGTTTAATACGAACACACCAAATGTTCAGATATTTGGTATGAATGTTCGTTTTTTCTACGATGACTTTTTGATGGAAATAGCGCCATTAGGAATTGGGTTTCGCAATTTCGCGCCTGGCTACACTTTGGCAACATCACCTGATCCATTCAATCCTGCTACAGGCCCTGGCTTTATTTTTGGTTCTGCGGATAATTTTGATTTTGAAAATTCAGTGATAATGTATAGTCCCATGGCACCTCCTACTATAATCAGTACGGTAGGCTGGACAACTCTTTATCAGGTGTGCTTTGTGGTTGACCCTTCTGTCCCGCAACAAGATCCTTTTTGTCCGCCTCTTATATGGGACATGGAAAGCAATCCTGTCAATGGTGGATTTCTTCCGGGCGATGATGGAGTCGTCATTACAGTCGTAGACATTAACGATCCCACAGGTCAGACTTCTCTCCCGTCAACCGAGAATGTTGAGATACCTCAATTCAACTGGGTATATTCTGGTCCTGGCACCGCACCATATGGAATGCCCGTGCAAGCTATTTGTACTTCACTAGACTGCTCAACTGGGATCATGTGTGCAGTTGATACGACTATCCAGTGCACCCAATCTACATTACCTACGACAACCGGCTTTGCTACCGCCACGGATAATTGTCCCGGCGACCCGGTAATTACTTTCAGTGATGTAACTGCGGCAGGAAGTTGTCCACATAATTTTTCAATTACCAGGACATGGATCGCCACGAATACATGCGGTGGTGCGGATACATGCGTACAATTAATCAATGTAATAGATACTATAGGACCATCGATCATGTGTCCGACTAATATTACTGTAGAATGTGCCTTCCAGGTTCCATCACCTAATCCGGGAAGTGTGACTGCAACCGACGACTGTGGCGGAGCTACGACAATCATATTCCTGAGTGATGCGATCAGCAATCAATCATGCCCGGACAGATATACAGTGACACGGACCTACAGGGCAAATGATGTTTGTGGTAATTCCTCAACATGCCAACAGACGATTCGGGTTCAGGACGATACTCCACCCAGCATTACATGTCCAAATAGTATAACTGTACAATGTCAGAGTGATGTGCCATCTCCGAATTTAGGGCTAGTCACCTCAAGTGATTTGTGTAGCCCGGCGGTAGTGACACATCAGGCCGATGTCATCTCAAACGTTAATTGCGATAACCAGTTTATTGTAAGCAGAATTTACAGAGCAACGGATGCCTGCGGAAATTTCGCAACCTGCACACAGACTATAACCGTATTTGATAATATAGCACCTCTCATCACCTGTCCTCAACCCATCACCGTATCATGTGCCAACATGGTACCAACTGCAAATCCCGGACTCGTCACATCCACAGATAATTGCAATGGAGTTGTAACGAACACATTTGTTGCCGACGTGATTTCAGGGATGACATGTATTAACAGATTTACCATTTCACGTATCTACAGAGCTACAGATGTTTGTGGCAATTCTTCGACGTGCACGCAGACCATTACTGTATTCGACAATACACCTCCTTCAATAGCGTGCCCAGGTGATATTACAGTACAATGTGCTGATCAGGTTCCAGTCCCTGCTACCACCAGCGTCACCACTTCAGACAATTGTGGCGGAGCAGCAACAGTTACTTTTATCAGTGATGTCGTATCAAACCAGACCTGTGTCAACCGATTCGATATAAACCGAACTTACAGAGCTGTTGATGAATGTGGTAATTCAGCTACGTGTTCACAAAATATACATGTCTTTGATAGCACGCCCCCATCCATAACATGTCCTGTCAATATAACGGTTCAGTGCGCCAGCCTCGTGCCTGCGCCAAATACAGGCCTTGTTATAAGTTCAGATAATTGCAATGGTTTAGCTACAGTCACTTTTGTAAATGATGTGATTTTAAGTCAAACATGCATCAACAGATTTATTGTACTACGGACATACAGTGCTGTTGATGAATGCGACAATATAGCCTTCTGCACACAGATTATAACTGTGTTTGATAATACGGCTCCATTTATCTTGTGTCCCGAAAACATCACCGTGCAATGTGCCAGCCAGGTTCCGGCGCCAAATACTGCTCTGGTTATTTCTTCGGACAATTGCAACGGATTGACTACGGTCACCTTTGTCGATGATGTGATATCAAATCAGACATGTGTCAACCGCTTTAATGTAACTCGTACCTATAGAGCTATAGATGAATGTGGTAACTCAGCTTCATGTTCACAGACCATTACGGTGTTTGACAATACGGTACCATTCATCCTGTGTCCCGGCAATGTCACAGTACAATGTGCAAGCCAGGTTCCTGCTCCAAATCCAGCGCTTGTAGTTGCATCTGATAATTGCAATGGATTAGCTTCAGTCACATTTGTGAATGATGTGATTTCAAATCAGACATGTGTTAACAGGTTTAATGTAACCCGTACATATAGAGCAACAGATGAATGTGGAAATTCAGCCACATGCTCACAGACCATCACGGTGTTTGACAATACCGTTCCATTCATCATGTGTCCGGGTAATGTCACAGTACAGTGTGCAAGCCAGGTTCCTGCACCAAATCCTACTCTTGTCACAGCCTCAGACAATTGCAATGGCTTAGCCACAGTTACATTTGTCGATGACGTGATTTCAAATCAGACATGTGCCAACAGATTTAATGTCACACGTACCTATAGGGCAACAGATGAGTGTGGAAATTCAGCCACATGCTCACAGACCATTTTTGTATTTGATAACACACCACCGGTCATCACTTGTCCGACAGTAGTCTCTCCTGTTGAATGTTCATCATTACCTACGAATCCGATCGTTCTCTTTTCTGAAGATTTTGATGGTCTCGGTGGTCCTACTGCCGGTGGTGCAGGAACTTATTCATTTCCTGCGGGATGGTTAAAAATTAATGTAGACAATCGAACACCCAATGCAGCTGTATCCTGGGTAAATGAGGCCTGGGAGAGGAGAGAAGATTTTGGATTCAACGTTGCTGACTCGGTAATGTTCAGCACTTCATGGTATAATCCTGTAGGAGCTGCAGATGATTGGTTGTGGACACCGCCTGTTTTACTACAGCCATCTAGTTTTTTAAACTGGTATGCAAGAGCCTATGATCCGCAGTTCCCTGATGGATATGAGGTCAGGATAATGGTCGCACCAACCGTGCCTACTGGTGGTACTGGAGTTTTAGGTAATATGGTTTCTGCATCAACACTATTGCTTACTATTCCTAACGAAAACTCAGTCTGGACTGCACGTTCACTCAACTTAAGTGCTTACGCAGGGCAAACTGTTCGTATTGCATTCAGAAATAATTCCAATGACCTGTTCCTGTTGGCAATCGATGATGTCAATATAATAGGCAACATGACTGGACTACCTAATTTTGGGACAGTTGAAGCTTCAGACAACTGTAATCCTCTTCCAACAGTCACTTTTGCTGATGTGATAATTCCAGGACAATGTCCTCAGGAATATTCAGTCACACGTACATGGACCGCTATTGATGATTGTGGAAATTCTGCATCCTGTTCGCGTACAATTGATGTAGTTGATACAACCCCTCCAGCCATTACCTGTCCTGCTCCGGTCAATGTACAATGCGCAAGTCAGGTGCCAGCCCCGAATACTTCTCTGGTTGTCACCTCCGATAATTGCGGAACTTCGGTTGTCACATTTGTAAGTGACGCAATCAGCAATCAGACCTGTGTAAATCGTTTTAATATAACACGTACATACAGAGCAACGGATCAATGTGGTAATTCAGCAATTTGTACCCAATTGATCTCCGTTTTTGACAATACGATTCCATTCATTCAATGTCCGGGAGACGTGACCGTACAGTGTGCCAGCCAGGTTCCGGCACCAAATACAGATCTTGTTACGGCTTCTGATAATTGCAACGGACAAGCAACAATCACATTTGTAAATGATGCGATTGTAAATCAAACATGTATTAATAGATTTAATGTAATCCGTACCTACAGAGCGACAGATGAATGCGGCAATTCAGCCACTTGTTCACAGACCATAACCGTATTTGACAATACAGTGCCATTCATCATGTGTCCAGGCAATGTCACTGTGCAGTGTGCAAGCCTGGTCCCAGCACCAAATCCTGCTCTGGTTACAGCTTCTGACAACTGCAATGGCATAACTTCAGTCACATTTGTCAATGACGTGATTTCAAATCAGACATGTGTCAACAGGTTTAATGTAACTCGCACCTATAGGGCAACAGATGAATGTGGTAATTCAGCCACATGTTCACAGACAATAACAGTCTTTGACGATACAGTACCATTCATCATGTGTCCAGCCAATGTAACTGTTCAGTGCGCGAGCCTGGTACCACTGCCCAATCCAGCCGTTGTTACAGTATCAGATAATTGCAATGGCTTAGCAACAGTCACGTTCGTCGATGATGTGATTTCTAATCAAACATGTG
>JBDUAU010000620.1:0-3133 GCA_040004485.1 Saprospiraceae bacterium | reverse complement strand
TTTATAGTTCCCACTAAAATCATCTGACCTCCTGGTTCAGGGCTATAGAAAATTTTATATCCGGCTATATCATCATCGGGACATGAGTCTGTCCAGGTGAGATAATTGATAAAAGCGTCAGCGGGTGTGCCCGGATCGGCCTGGTCACAAATATTTGACACAACTAATTCGGGCGGACATGGAGCCACATTGTCAATAGGAATACTGCATACATCCTGGGATTGATTGATCAATGGAGTGGGCACATTTGTTAACCCATAATTGCCCAGTGCTATTATCCGGTAACAATACTCCAAGCCATTCACTACATTTTGCCTATCCGTATAACTTTCATCCTCTGTGGTTGTAATTAATGCAAATGCACTTCCCTGATCACTACGCCAGATCTCGTATTCGTAATTATCCCACGGTGTATTTGAATGCCATGATAACAAATTAGCTTCATCATATGGTGCTACAATAAGGAAAACAGATGAAGCAGTCTGTGAAGACCCAAAAAGTGTATTTGGATCTCCTGTCAGAAGATCTAACCTATAGGTATATCCTAAGCTTCGAGTGTCAAGATTTTTATCAAGCACCATTCTTTCTTTTAAACCAGACAGGGTCGGACTTGAAAAATTGCCGCCTGTAACTGGTTGAAAGTTAATTCCATCAATTTCATTGCTCCTCATCAATTGATAGCGGTAAGGTCCGGGATTTAGAACTGTATCAATAGATCCGGCTTCGGGTCCAATCCATATGATTTTAATTGATCCTGTAGTGGCATCAGTTTCTTCAACAGAAACATTCGTCAACAAAGGACGGTCAGCTTTTGCACGTAGACAGACTTCATCAGAGGGGATACTTAGGACGCGCAAATATGGCTGGCCTGAAGGTGTAGTCTGTGCAAATTCAGCAAGGATGCGATAGCAATAGCTTCCTTCGTTACTAATGTCCTTATCTTCATAAAAATATCTTCCATTTTTCATGCCTTTCCAATTGGAAGCAACCTTTGTATAACCTCTTCCTTCAAGGCCGGTTTCACAACTGTCTGGTTGAAACTGATTACTCCCATTTCGTTTCCATATCGAAAAGCCTTTGAAATAATTTGTAGTTGTGTTTTCACAGGAATAAGGTAACAACCAGCTGAGATCAAATGCATCAGGTGCATTTTCAAGTGTGACATCTTCAGGTGGAGGACCGATCACTTTGATGCGGATGGAATGGAGGTCAACAAGTCCTGTCGTATCAAAAAAATTATCCACTCCTTTTATGATCACGGTGTATGGCTGATCACGAATCTGTTCACACTGTGGATCCCATATCAGTTTTGCAAAAATAGGTTGTGACTGGAACCCGGTTCCGCCAGTTTCAAGAGTAGCTTTGTTGCCAACTACTTCAAATGGACCGCCTTCGGCAGTAACAGCAACTAACTGACCAGTATCAGGATCTGAGATTTTGACATTTAATTCGAGATGATGTCCTGCGATAACACAAACTTCATCGACAGCTTCAACATCCGGGGGACTATTGTCACAAATTAACACAAGGATTTGCATATCCCTAATGAAAGAACTGATCAAAACGCCTCCACGATATTCTTTGATCCTGAAAGCAATGTTATATTCTCCTGCGATCTGAGGTGAGTTCCATACGAGATTACCTGTTACCGGATCTAAAGTCATGGAATTGTTTGGGCCCGGAACGATATTCTGAGGAAAGATATAATTGGGCACATTTACTCCACTATCCTGGAGCGGAACAATAAACTCAAAGGCTAAGCTATCTCCATCCGGATCATAAGCACTTGGGTTGTGGATGAACTTCTGGCCTACGCATCCAAAATCGATAGGTTGTTGAAGTAGTATTGCTGTGTTATTGTATCCCTGGAATTGGGGATTGAGAAATGTATATGTTGCCTCAATATAGAATGGGACACCTTCCGAATTGGGTGGATTTACATTCAGGATGCCACCATTGCGGTTAGGATCCATCATGGAGATCGTGTAGGTGGCGCGTCCGGGATAGGTATGGCTGGCGACGTAATAATTCAACTTGCGGTTATTGGCCAGTGGTGTGCCTTCGCCATTGATACGATAGATAAACTCCCAGCTTCCATCTCCCCAAAATACCCTTACACTATCTCTGTCGGCCTGGGTACTGGTCGTTTTGGTATATGTTGTCACGGTGACTTCAATTGTGAGATCACCGGTCTGTTTTATGGTGATTTCGCCAGCCCTGTTATGTGTGGCACATAACTTTCCACTGATAAAAAAACTGGTAAAAACGATGATAATTAGACACCTGACCATTTCTGTAGATAAATATATGTAAAAACGCTTAGGTGGGGGTCAAAGTTGGGGGAAATGACAATTAGGAGGTGAAAGGAGGCGATGCTTCGACCAGCTTAGACGCATCCTTGGTTCGACATTCTATCACTCATCCTTTTGCTACAGCTCACCAACCGGCGGAGGCGAAGGAGCAGGGAGCAGGGGGCAGGGAGCAGGGAGCAGGGAGCAGGGAGCAGAGGAAGGGGGGCTGAACTTTCCAGATTCACTCAGAGATCCGATCAACAAATCGCAGTAACACAATCAATATCCAATTCTGAAAGAATATTGGAAAATCCGGGTGTTTTGCAACCACCCCGACATGAGAAATAAAAGAATATTGGAAAATCCTGGTTCCTGTTTATCTGCAACTTGCTGATGATGAAGTTTTGATTTATGGAATGCAGGAAAGAGCAATGAAATACATATTACTTTTGGCAGTCTGCTGGAGTAAACTGCTTTAGATAGGAGCCTGTGTTATCTCCAGTTTTTTAGATTATTTCAAGGAATGCATTTTCTCTACTATCTATAAAATCTAATATTTTGCTTTGATCTCTACGAATTCTTTCTGCTATGTTCTGTGTGGAAGTATTTCCTATTCTTAGCCAGATTATTTTCGGTGGGTATCCCCTTAGATTTGATATATCTATAAAATCAGAATCAAAAGTAACAATGCTATAGTTGTGTGATTTGGCAAAATTCCAGATCTCAAAATCATGAGGGTTTTCGTATCCAAGTTCTCTTATAGATATAGATCCCGGGAAAATATCTTCAATCCTTTTAACTATGCGAAACGAAATGTTCTGATCAAAGAGCAGGTTCATGAG
>JBDUAU010000453.1:0-3133 GCA_040004485.1 Saprospiraceae bacterium | reverse complement strand
TTCTTCTGTAGATTTTATCCTCGACGATTCTGATTTTGTTTTCGTCAGCCAATTGCCTAAGTTCTTTTTTGATATACACCTGCTGGTCGATTTGATATTGCGCCAGGAAATCCTTTACCGTAATTCCATCATGTTCCTTCAAGGTCTGATCAATCGTTTCAAGCCATGATGTTTTTTGTTTTTCTTTCTGTCTGCACCGATCACAATGTCCGCATGGTTCTATTTGATTTTCACCAAAGTAATTTCGGATATACATTTCCCTGCATTGAACATCTTCACCAAGGTAGGCTACCATCGCATTCATACGTGAAACAGCTTTCTCTTTCCGGAACATGTATGATTTCATATCGATCGTAAAGTTCTGTTCGGGTACCCGTTCACGTAATAAAGTAATCTGATTTTTACTTTGAGATCGCATATATCGAATAAGCCCTTTTGTGTGCAGCTGCGATAATTGTTTTATAACTTCATTTTCATTCCAATTTAGAAAACGGGCAAGCCTGGCTTCATGGATGTGAACATCTGCAGACCATAGTCCTTCGTATCCTCTCAGCAATGCTTTTGTCAGCAGGTCAACATGCGTATCAGCCACCTGGCTATTGTATAATGTTTCTGCATCCGTCAGTATTTGTACAGTGCTGCCCCGCATAGCAGATTCATCAATCACAAACCAGCCATCTTTAGCGACGATATCAAGTGCCTGATATACTTCCGCGCTTTTATATCCAAATCTTGATATGAATGAAGGTAAATCGAAATCGTATGTTTCTCCTTTACCGGAACCAACAGCGAGGTCAAGATAAATGTGCACAGATTTATAAACCCTGCGTAGTTCCACGATGTCAGGATAGCTGCTTTCAACTTTCTGGACAAGATTTTTTACGCTTGATGGCTTCACGACGATGATACAGTATGCTTCCTGTCCATCCCGACCTGCCCGACCTGCCTCCTGGTAATACTCCTCAATTCCGGGAGGTAAATCAAAATGGATCACCATGCGCACATCGCTTTTGTCCACACCCATTCCAAAAGCATTTGTAGCCACAATCACTTTTGTTTTATTGTGAATCCAACTATCCTGTATGGTATCTCTGTCCTGCATCTCCATGCCACCATGATATGCACCTGATTTAATTCCTTTGGTCTGAAGCCAATCTGACAATTCACGGCAAAGACGACGATGCCGAACATAGATAATCGCTGAACCGGTACTCTTAAGGAGTAATCGTTCGATGTAGGGCAATTGATCCTCGCGTGGAATGACATGGTAATGAAGATTTGGACGTGCAAAACTATCCCTGATGATCACTACGTCTTTTAATTCGAGTCGCTCAATGATTTCATGTGTTACTTCACTTGTCGCTGTTGCTGTTAATGCAAGCAATGGAACACCCGGAAGCAATTTTCGTAACTCTCCGATTTCTAGATAAGATGGTCTGAAATCATGACCCCATTGTGCAATACAATGTGCTTCATCGACTGCAATTAAACTAACATTCATTGATTTCACGCGGGCAATAAAAATTTCTGTTTTGAGACGCTCAGGCGATACATAAAGAAGTTTTGTTTTCCCAAACCTTGCATTCTCAAGGATGCGATCAATATCTCTGCTGCTCAAACCGGAATAAATAGCGTCGCATGGAATTTTCAATTGTTTGAGACGTGCTACCTGATCTTTCATCAGAGCAATAAGTGGCGAAATAACTATGGTCACACCTTCAACGCACAAAGCCGGAACCTGGTAACATAATGATTTACCACCTCCGGTAGGAAGAAGGGCCAGAACATCTTTTTTCAGAAGTACCTGATCAATTATTTCTTTTTGAAGAGGTCTGAAGTCAGCATAACCCCAGTATTGTTTTAATATGTGAAGAGGAGTGATCAATCTGGTGTAAAAATACTTTAATCAGAATTTAGGACAATGTATAGTTTTTCCATTCTTATGTCTCACTTTAAATTGATTGGAACTGATCTCTATCGGGATTCCAAAGCGAATTGTAATCGTACCGAAAAAATCATTTGTAGTATCGTTACCACGTTGGGTGCCTGTGGGTACAATTACAGGTCCTGCATTGATATATTCTCCCTCTCGGTTGGCAAGAGCGGCTGTCAATGGCCCTGCTTTCGCTAGTAACTCATCATAGTTAATATAAATGGTGCTGACATCATCAATATAATCGGTAAACGTATAAGACATCATGGCTTCAATGGCAATAATTATTTTGCCGCTTGTAAATAATTTTAATCCACCACCTAATTGTATCGAAGGTTGTAGCAGACTATAAGGTTTTTGATCCGGATAATCAGGAAGATATTGGCCTTCTGTTCCCAAAGGATGAAGAGCTATTTTTTTCCCCTGATAGTTAGTCTTCGGATTCATATAGAACAGACTTACTCCTAATGAGGCATAAGGAGAAAATGATGAGGCATTTATTTGACTAAAGCCTAATATATTCCAGTCAATGCCTCCTGCAAGTTGAAAAACCGGAGAGAAAAAACTGAGATTTCTGGCCCTGGTTATTTCTTGATCATTTAACTTATCATCCCCGGATAACCTCAGATATAAAAGGTCACTCCGAAATTGAAATCTTCTGCTCAATTCATATCCGGCATGAAATCCAATGACAGGTCCAACTTTAGCCTTAAACCCATTTGAAAAGTTATATGATGCAAGTTCACCCTGGTAGTTGGATATGCCGGCGACTATAGCGAGATCACCCTGTGCCCATACTGTAGTATAAGAGAGGCCAATCATCAATAGTCCGGTAAGCAAAAGCTTTGATCTCAACTATATCCTGTTTTGTTAATATAAACTAAAGGGCCAGGTGAAGTGGACGTTCAAAGATATAGAACCCCAATCGTTGGAAGAGGTTGTACTGCAATGATATATACCCGAATGAATGGATATGGTCAACCATAACTAAGGATTCATCCAAAATAATCAGTTTGGTTTGAACAATAAACTAATATTGTCGCTCTTTAGTATAGACGTAATTAACTGAACATAGATCAAATGCAAATGCAAATCAAAAGTGTTTTCTTCTTTTTAGCCGTAATTTTCCTTCTGTCGCCATTGATGGGCCAGGAAGAAATGAAGGATTGGCACCACCAGGGTGCTGATAGTCATTACCCC
>JBDUAU010000603.1:0-3136 GCA_040004485.1 Saprospiraceae bacterium | reverse complement strand
ATTTTTACGCCTAACCGGATAGGTGAATATGGTGGCCGGATCATGTTCATGCCGTTAAAGGCTAAATGGCCCGTAGCTATTTCAACACTTGTAGGAAGCCTGGCCCAAAACCTGGTTGGATTTTCTGCCGGTATTGTCGCCTGTCTTTTTCTTTTTGATGGATTTTTGATTTTCAAAATTTTAGGAATTGTTCTCATTTTGACAGGCGTGCTATGTTTTTTCAATGTGAGAAAAGTCATCCAACGAATCTCAGCTTTGAATATCCACTCGATTTTCAAAAAGCTGATATTGAATCTCCAATACATTGATGATTATTCATATAAAGTACTTTCCCGGGTGTTAGCTTTTGCCATAGCCCGTTATTTAGTTTACATCACCCAGTTTGTACTGATACTGCATGCCTTTGAACCGGTCATCAGCCTGAATATATTGGTATTGGGAGTGAGTGCTATTTATCTTTTCCAGACACTGGTGCCCTTACCTCCCATTGCTGATGTTATGGCACGTGCTAATATTGGGTTAATTCTTTGGTCCGGCACCGGAATGAGTGAACTAAGTATATCCCTGGGAAGTTTAATGATCTGGTTAGTCAACTTGCTGATTCCCGCCATGATAGGTAGTTTTGTGATAGGTACGACAGCCCCAATAATTTCGTTAGATACACATGAGTCAATTCTCCCTTCTGATTTCCTGCCTGTTGCTTCTGAGCAACCCGACATTACCTAAGCCGGATACACTGCCATACAACTATTGCGACACACCGAATGATAGCTGGCAGGGTGGAGAAGAAGTGACCTATAAGCTTTACTATCAGCTCAATTTTATCTGGATAGCAGCAGGAGAAGCTACATTCAAAGTCAAGGATGTAGGCGACCGGTATTTTATCTCTATTGATGGCAGGACAATAAGTGCTTTCGAATGGTTTTATAAAGTTCAGGACCATTATGAAAGTGTAATTGATAAAAAAACACTTCTTCCCCTTTCCTTTTCCCGCGATGTGCATGAAGGCAAATATCAGTGGTGGGATAAATTTTTCTTTGATCAGGTCAATCACAAAGTAAGTGCTTCAAAAGGAGGACCTGATAAAGAAACAAAATATTATGATGCAGATCTATCCGGATGTATGCATGATCTGATATCGATCATCTACAATGTGCGCAATGTCAATTTCGAACAATATGATGAAGGGTCACAATTTGATGTCAAAGTTTTTATCGAAGAAGAATACCCTCTGAAGGTAGAACTCAGGAAGAAAAATTTTGAAACCAGGGTACGAGGACTTGGTAAGCAGAAGACATACCTCATACGTCCCCAGGTAGTATCAGGACATTTTTTTAAGGACGATACACGAATGGATATTTATATATCTGATGACGGCAACAGGATACCATTGATGATTGAGAGTCCTGTATCCGTTGGTAAGGTTAAAGCTGTGTTGACAGAATATAAAGGACTCCGGTATCCGATGAGTTTTAAATAGCTTCAAATTCCTTTAGTTTTTTACATTGTCAATTGACGGACGCTTGGAGGGTATAGGCAGGAATAAATCCTGAGTGCCAGATAGCAGACAATTATTCCGTACTCCACTCTTTAGATTTACGGAAAATACCGCAATATGAAAAACCTGCTATTATGGATATTGCTGTTTCCTGCATTTCTGCGTGGCCAGGAAAATTGTCTGAACGTACGCCATGATGAACCAATAGAGGCCAATAATATCGGCGCTTTATTTTCCACAAACGGTCAGAAATTTTATAATGGTAAAAGATATTTTAAGGTACCTTATTTATCTTCCGAGTCACCATCTACGATTTATGCATCTAGTCCATGGATCGGAGGGTATCGTTCCGGAAAACTTGGTATTGCTTTTCAAACTTATACGTCAAATCAATTTGATTTTCATGCCGGACCTCTTGGGCCAAATGCAAAAATCCTTGATGATGCATGTCCTGATTTCTCCAAAATATGGACTGTATTCGGACAAGAAATTATACAGCATATTGAAGATTATGCAGATAATCAAATCATAGATCATCCATGGCCATCTATCTATGGCTGGCCCGCAGATGGAAACAATTTTTTTTTACAATACAATGGTTTTGCATTACCGGAAGACCACCGGGGTGGTTGGGCTGACTTTATGGATTTGAATGCAGATGGCAAATATGAGCCTGATCAGGGAGAATACCCGGCAATAAAAATAGTCGGCAATTATCAAATCCCTGATGAGATGAAATGGATGGTGTTTAATGATGCCGCCCCACATGATTTTTCAGGAGGCGTTCCATTGGGTGTAGAATTGCAATTGACCGCATTTGGATTCTATTGTACAGATAATAGTTTATTGAATAATGCATTATTTAATTCCTATAAAATCATCAATCAGAATGATGATCCGATCACAGATTTTTATTTTGGTCACTGGACGGATTATGACCTGGGTTGTCCCGGGGATGATTTTGCAGGGTGTGATACGATCAGAAATACAGAATTTGTTTACAATGACTTTTCCTTTGACGGAGGACCAGGCAATAGCCTTGATTGTGGCAATCACATTATTGGGTATGGTGCCAGGATACCTGTTCAAAGCATGACCTACCTGTCACAACCCATGCACACATTTAATGAAATATTGATTCCATCCAATACACAAACAGGATGTTACAATATGTTGAGAGGCACCTGGCCTGATGGAACACCTATTACTGCAGTTGGAAATGGATATAATCCATCGCAGAGTTTGCCAGTAACCAGATATTTATTTAGTGGTGATCCGATGGATACTACGCAATGGTCTCAGGTTACTGTCCACAACACAATCAACATTAAGACTATTTCTTCTGTAAAACTTGATGTGTTACAGCCTTATGAACCTGGCAGAGTGGATCTTGTATATCAATTTCACCTGGATACCACGCTCAGTTTTAACCACCAGGTGGGGGTTATGCGTAGACAGGTAGACAGTCTGAAGATGCTTCTTACAACTTCGGATTTATCATGCACAGCATTTCCTTTTTGCAGTGCATCCAGGCAATGTGTCTGGCCAGGGGATTTCAATCAGGATAGTATTGTTGACAACAATGATTTATTGTTTTGGGGAGTGATGAAAGATGCATCAGGTCCGAAAAGGAATGGA
>JBDUAU010000220.1:0-3147 GCA_040004485.1 Saprospiraceae bacterium | reverse complement strand
TTTGGGCTAAAACGGTTTCGCTTAGATTTTGGAATACATTTTGGTCACGAAAAAATGAAGTGACCGGAATGAGCAGGTCCTGGTATAATGCATCCTGCTCCGCCTTATGATCACTCAGGAATTTGAGATACACACCAGGTTCTGTCAGTTTATTGAGTGCCATCCTTCTCAATATGCGCCTGATGATAGTTGTTTGTTTATAAAAAGTGAAATCAGTTCCCTTGCGGATACGCAATAAGGAAAGCATTTGTTTAAAGGTCACTTCGTCCTGTGCCGGTACAGGTTCATCTTCACTTCCTCTGCTACTGAGAATGTGCGTGACTTCCAGAAGTTTTAATGGGATTTCATCGGGCGGTAGAATAAAATCAACCACGCCTGCCTGCACTGCACTATTAGGCATGCCCGGATAAGCAGAAGATTTTTCATCTTGCGCGAATGTGATACCGCCATGATCTTTGATGGCTTTTAATCCTTTGGTGCCATCTGTGGCTGTACCTGACAATACCACACCTATGGCATGACTTGTATGTACTTCTGCTAATGAAGTAAAAAAAAGATCGATGGGTAGGTTCCGTTCATTTTTGTCCTTTCCTGAGCGGGGAGTAAGCAGTAAAACACCATCTGTGGCCACCATCATTTTATTGCTTGGGATGACATAGATATGATTGGGTTTTACTTTGACATCATCCGTAATTTCTGTAACCGGAATCCTGGTGACTTTTTGGAGTAATTCCGGCAATAAACTTTCGTGGCTCGGATCCAAATGTTGCACCAGCACATAAGCCATACCTGAATCTTCAGGGATGGCCTTAAGTAGTTTTTTAAATGCATCAAGCCCGCCGGCTGAAGCGCCAATACCAACAACCGGAAATAAATTATCTGATTTTATTTTTTTTTCTTCAGATGCTTTCATGCACACTATGCTTAGTCAGCCTTTAGTTCAAAATTTTCTTTTGTAGGCAAGGGCATGTTTTTATCCCGGATCAGGGTGAGCACCTTTAAGATTACATTTTTGAGTTCGGAAAATGTGGCCGGTTTTCTAATATAATAATGTGCGGCGTCTTTATATACCTGCCTGACCTTTTCCTCCTCAGTCGCTGTGGAGAATATGATCACGGGTACCTGGTCAAGTTCGTTGTTTCGTTTGATTTCTCCCAATGATGAAAAACCGTTTTTTCGGGGCATGTTGAGGTCGAGAAAAAGAACATCAGGAAGTCTCTTTCTTTTTTTCGACAGTAGCTCCATCAGTTCTTCACCGTTAGGAACAGTGACAAGCTCAGTTTCAATCTGCAAATCATTCAATGCTTCCTGGAAAAGACGACAGTCATCATTATCGTCATCAGCAAGGAGAATGTGAATTTTGTTCTTTTTCATGTTGAATCGTAAATATACAATTGTGTACTAATCATCACAAGGTGTACACGAACTCATTTTTAAAGTCCGGGTTTTATCTTGATGGTGAGCATTTTGAGGAATAAAAAATACAATATAACCCGCCATACGCAGGAAAGCAAAAATTGACCGTACCATGAGGGCTAATATCCAAAGTTACAACTTTTAAGCCACTCAAAATTTTAAATCGTAAGCAGTCGCTTGATCTGTCTATCTGCAGATGTTAAGCCTCGGTTGACCGCAGCCTGTGCTGCTAGTTTGCAGCTTCCGGGCGTTTGCTAGGCTGTAACTTGCTTTACCATGACCGACACCTGACAAGCAATGCAATGCATAGCCTTGCATTTTTACTTCTTCGTACAAGGTTAAGTAATGGACACACCTATGAGTCTTCCTATAGCAAACGTAATCGCTGCAGCAGCCAAACCAAATGAAACTTGTCTAAGTCCTGAAAGCCAAACATTTCTACCTGTAAATAATGTAATCGCAGAACCAATCATAAAAAGTCCTGCTGCACTCATACAGACGCTGATGACGATTGCTTTCATACCGGATGTAAACATGAATGGTATCACCGGTATCACAGCGCCGATAGCGAAAAGAATAAATGAAAATGTTGCTGCTTCCACTGCTGATCCTTTCAATTCTTCTGCATTGATGCCCAACTCTTCTCTCACCAATACTTCATGAGCCTTGCCGGTATCTTTCATGATATCAGCAGCCATCTGATGGGCCTGATCAGAAGGAATGCCCTTAGCGATATAGATTAAAGCAAGTTCTTTCTGTTCGCCTTCAGGATTTGTTTCCAATTCATCCATTTCGATTTGCATCTGGTTTTCGTACAGTTCCTGGGAGCTTTTTACGGAGATCCATTCTCCCAGTGACATGGATAATGCTCCTGCCAATAAACCTGCGAGTCCTGCCAATAATACACCTTGCTGTCCATCAGTAGCACCGGCTATGCCCATGATCAGGCTGAAGTTGGAAACTAATCCATCATTACCACCCAGTACAGCTGCTCTGATCGCATTGCCTCCGACTGAACGATGTTTTTTTTCAAATTTTGATAATTGTGCGCCGGTTACTTTCTTCTCACCTTCAAGAATCGCGCGAAGAATTTTGACGTGATTCGTTTCTGTGCCGGTGATAGGTACTTTATTTTTTTCTTTCAGACTGATGACAGCGCTCGAAATACTTTTTTCAGTATCCATCAGTACCCCCAGCACATAGTCATAGCCAAATATTTTCCCTATCGTATCCAAAGACTTTGCTCTCCAGGATGGCAGCATCAGATCGGTGACACTTATATTTTCTTTTTGTGCAAAAGCTTCGGCATGGCCTTTCTCAATCAGGCTCATCTGACGGAATACATCGGCTATCGTCTCATCTTTCTCATGATCAGCCAGTCGTTGATATAAAAAACTTGCATCGATTTCTGTCTGGAGATTTTTAGTTTTCTTCATCCTGTTGATTAGTATTAAACGGTTCAATATGGATCAGTACCTGTCCCAGTTGTGGTATTTCTTCTACTAATGTGTCCTTTAGATTATGCGCTATTGTATGTCCCTGCTTTACAGTGATGTCCGCTGCTACGATGGCATGAAGATCGACATGGTATTTCATTCCCGCTTTCCGGACAAAACATTTTTCAGTACCGATGATACCATCTACAGTCAATGCCACTTTTCTGATATCATCCACCAGATCATCATAGACATGTTCGTCCATAATCTCACCTAGTGCCGGCCTGAATATTAA
>JBDUAU010000591.1:0-10614 GCA_040004485.1 Saprospiraceae bacterium | reverse complement strand
GCGCGGCGGAAGAGGAAGAAGGGCAATATGACATCAGGACGAAATATTTTTTCAATGCTGATTGGGCTAATAAAAGGAAAAATTGGAAGAAGGAAAATTTCATAGAGATGCATAGAATCTCTAAATTTATAAGTTCCATCGGAGCGAAATATCTGTAGGAAAAAGAAAATGGAAAAATGTTGAGCTCCGTAGGAGCGTTATATTTACGCACACTCGCACGTAAAATGTTGTTATGCCCTGACAAAAATCATGAAATCAGCGTGATAAATGTGCAAAGGCAATACCTAAGATATTTCACATCGGATGCCATAAAGTTGCTTATGACTATCTCGAGATTCCTCCCGATCCTGTTCTTCCTGACCTCACCGCAAGGTATCAAAGCTGAGGATAGAGCAATCATTCCACTCACATGTTTGGTGGCTAATTCCAAAAAAATTGTGCAGGCTATATATCTGGAACATACTAATGATGGTTGTACTTTTTTGACAAAGGAGCTTGGGTCGAATGATGTGTTTCAGCCATCCATTCTTTGAATTTGTGGATTAATTATTCAAAAAATAATCCACAAACCACCGCGATTCCGAAAATAATATTTGAAAAAATCATAAATCAGAAAATTGTTACTACGTTGGTTAAAGAGACCTATCTTCCATTCAGTATACCATTTCATGGAAATTATGGACAAAAGGAAATACGTGTCCGGGTCAATGACTTATCTCAGGGGACCTGGCATTTTTATGTAAAAGGCACTGCAGGTGAAAAAGGAGAATATGAATGGACGTCAGAGGGAGGGACATTTGTACAGCGATAAAATCATAAAGACGAAGGACGTAGGACCAGGGAAGTTTTCTATGTGAATTTCTATGTTGACTATGTGTCTATTTGGTAAACCTTTTTTACTTTGTTCCAAATGGCATTAATAAGATAATGGGGTTAAACAGGATCAATGAAAAATTAAACACACTTCTGAAGTGTTCCAATTCAACTACGGCCAGTGTTGAACTTGACTATGATGATATACAAATACCAAGTTTTGAAATCCGTACAGAGAGGGGACGTACTCGTTTTTCCATTGAGAAAGGCAAGGGGCTAAGCGAATCACCCGATCCGGAGGTAATGAATATGATCACTGCATTTTACGCCTTCAGTAAACATACCCTGATACATGAATGGAATCAAAACAAACCCGAACAAGCCCCTGCCATCGAACAACTTCAATTTGATCTTGACATCCCTACGGCGCAGACTTTACAAGTCGATCATGAAATCAAATCGGATCAACAAATTGTATATCAAATTAAATACCTGTTCCATGAGGAAAGACAAATCATCAGGCTTGACTATGTCTTGGTTCCGGTAGGAAAGCATGATCCTGTAAGCATTACGTATCGCGCCATCATCTTCCTTCTGGGTAATCTGGCACCAGTATCTGATAAGACAGTGAGGGCGTTGATTAAAAAATTGCATGCAGACATCATGATGGATGCCGTTTTTTATGCCATCACATCAAATAATATCAAGGTTGATCTGGTGCTTGTCAAAAAATTTATAAAAGAACACAAGCCTGATCTGATTGTCTCTGATGATCCGGATGTAAATGAATTTTTGCCGGTATATGACCGTCCTTATACGACAAAGCGGAATGTAAGGTTGGGGAGGTGAGAAGGAAGGTTACTAAATATAACCGAGTGCGATGGTTCGACACCGCTAATTCCGCTAAATGACCTCGTATAATCATGGTCTGGAAGCAGTTCAATGCCGCAAATGTGGACGGAAAAGGCGGAAGGCTCCTTTTTCACCGCAGATGACGCAGAAATTATTTCAAAATTATTAACGCAAAGAGTATTCGATATCAATCATGAAAAATCATGATCATCATGACTATCTGTGTTCTTATTTTTTTAAACGCAGATGACGCAGAGATTATTTCAAAATTATTGACGCAAAGAGTATTCGATATCAATCATGAAAAATCATGATCATCATGATTATCTGTGTTCTTATTTTTTTAAACGCAGATGACGCAGAGATTATTTCAAAATTATTGACGCAAAGAGTATTCGATATCAATCATGAAAAATCTTGATAATCTGTGTTCGTATTTTATTTGCCTCTTTTTTTTCACCGCAGATGACCCAAAGTGTATTTTATAAATAATTGAAGAGTGAAAGATTAATGGCTTTATTTAATTCAAATTTATTAGGCTTACCGGGTATAGTTTTTACATTAGGATTATTTTTTAAAAAATTAGTCAGTTTCCGGCTATCCCATTCCAGTTTAAGAGCTAGCAATATTTCTTTTGATGTATAGGCATCTTTTTGAAGCAAATTCAATATGTCTTTTTCAATATTTCGTTGCGGGTTATCGTATTCAGTTTCAGGTTCATTTGTAATGGTTAAATTTTCTGTGTCATTAAAAAGAGAATTTAATCTGGTTCTCTTCACGTCCACAGGTAGTCCCTGAGCATTTACCGGAATGGCGCCCAGATCAATTAATTTCAGATTTGCATTTTTCTCATTGACTTCAGGAACCCGCACGTAAACAGATCGCTTTCGAGTCAAACCATCCATAGCTCCCTGCCATGTGCCACCTGAAGAATCGGATTCGGCAACATATATTTCTTTCGCCAGACCATATATATATGTATTACGGGCCATAGCTAGTCCCACTTCCCATCCTGCTTTTGGAAAAAAAGTACTAAAGACAAGTACATCACCACTCACTATAGGTTCGTAATATTTCTTAAATCCTGATTGAAAAGTCAGTACACCCTGGGGTAATACAATAATACTTTTTCCATGTGCTTCAAGTGTACTGTCAAGGGCTTGCTTGTCTACTCCTTTTGCAAAACCACTGACGACAACTTTGAAATCTTTGACGGCTTTTTTTGCAATAAAGTCAGTGAAAGTTAAAGATGCGTCACCTGCATTTCTTGAACCTACGATGGCCAATGCATCTTCTTGTAGCAAACCCGTTCTTCCAAAAGTGTAAATGACAGGTGGTGTCCCTTTGGTTTTTAAGTTCTCTTTTAACACAGGAGGATAGTTACCGGAATTTAAAGGGATAACCTGGAATCCTTCATTATGCAATTGTTCGGCAATAAAGGCTATGCGGGGTAAATCTTTTTTTGCATTTTCTAAATCTGCCAGTTCTTTATCTGAAAATGCAAATAACTCCCTAAGCCCTTTCTTTTCCATCTCAAAAAATTCATTCCATCGTAATCCACTTTCATGTAGGACGCGAATAACCATATTATTTATTCTTTCAATTGTCCATCTTGGGAGATGAGCTATTGAAATCCAATATGTTGTTTCTAAAAAATCATGCATACATCTCATTCTTTTAAATCTCCTCCTATAGTCCTGGCGATAACCAACGGAGCAATAGTCGCAACGCCAAGCGAAGTTAAATAACGGCCAATTTCCTTCATCGTATAGCCGCTATCAAAAATATCATCGATCAAAAGTACTTTTTTGTTCACCAGTTCTTCAGGTAAAACATAAACGAATTTATCCTTTACATTTTCCTTTTTCAAAATACCGCTTTCCAATATTTTTTGAGGTTCTGTATGGTTCATTTTTATTAACCCATGTGAAACGGGTATGTTTAAGACAGAACCTGCTTTTACAGCAAAGGTTTTGACCAAATCTCCGGATTCTGTGGGTGGAACGTATAGGATCAAATCAAATTCAGCGTCCCTGTAGTGTTTTCGATAGGCCTTTAGAGTTAGCGTTAAGAGCCAATCAGGGAAATCACCACCACCTTCATACTTTGAATAGTGAATCGCAGCGCCTACGTTCGAAAATCCATAATAAGCTCCTGCTACACCAGTGACGATATTGCTTTTCTCTTTTTCAAATTCCAGGAGCGGAAAAAAAGTTTCTCTGAAATCCTGAAGTTTTTCTTTTACTTCTTCAGTGATATGTATTGACAGTGAGTGATTTGAATCCACATCACAGATGCCGCATGATGATTGCCCTGTATCTCCAAGATAGTCACACAGATATTGCATCCTGCAGGTATTTAGATTTGTGTATTCAATCATTTTATCCAGTTCCTTCAATTGAATAGATCGCAACATTTCAAATTTTGCTATATCCAAAGATGGTGCTGAAGGGTTGTAAAAATATTTTTTAGACTTGCCTTGCTGTTCAAGCAGGATGCCCTGTTCTATTAAATCTGCAAGAATAACCTGCACCTGTGTTTGCTTCAGGTTTACTGCGCGTATTATTTCATGCAATCCCATTAATGCTTTTTTTGTGGCATTGATTACCCTTTCATATTTTCTGATCGAAGGTTTGGAACCCTCAATAAAACTCCTTGGCAATTCAAGATCTTTATCCGGATTATATAAAAGAATGGCGAAAGCAGGTAAGCCATCTCGTCCTGCTCTTCCAATTTCCTGGTAATAGTGAATAGGTGATTGAGTGATTTGGGTGTGAATGATAAAACGAATGTCCGGTTTATCAATGCCCATGCCCAGTGCATTTGTTGATACAACACAATCATATTGATTTGCCATAAAAGCGATTTCCACGCGTTTTCGGCTTTCAGGATCAAGTCGACCACTATAGGCTGCTGATTTTAGGCCAATAAAGTTTACCCAATTAGCATAAATATCCGTATCGACAGTTGTCCCTGTATAGATAATTCCTGTTTTTGGAAGTCGGGGAAGATATTCAGCAAGCCAATAGTGTTTTTCATCTTCTGATTTCACGTTTACAACCATCAATTGAATATTTGGTCGTAATAGTTGACCGCGAATCACTTTAAGATCAGCACCCGCTTGCTCAACAATATCGTCCTGAACCCGCGGTGTCGCTGTAGCCGTAGTAGCCAATACGGGGAAGGATTTTGGTAATAATTTTACCAAATTAACTATCCGACGATAATTTGGTCTGAAACTTTGTCCCCAAATGGAGATACAATGAGCTTCATCTATTACTACGAGAGCAATATTCATTTCTCGTGCGGCGCTTATCCAGGAAGCATTTTCCATACGCTCAGGAGAAATGTATAAAAGATCAAGTTGATTATTTTGAGCTAATCGGATGATCTCATTATTTTCTTCAACAGACTGATTGTAATTAATAGACGCTGCTTTGATGCCTTTTTCTTTCATGCTGCGCACCTGGTCCCGCATCAAAGCAATCAAAGGAGAAAATACGATTGTAAGCCCCTTGAGTTGTGTTGCAGGAAATTGATAGCAGAGGGATTTGCCATATCCAGTCTTCTCGATGAATAAGATTCTTTTGCCCGCCAATAATTGTTCTATCACTTCCCACTGTAAATCATGGAAAGTGGAAAAGCCGAAAAGCTGTTTTAATTGTATTTCTGCTTCAGAGCGGGACATGTGTATATAGGTGCTGGTAGTTAGTTGTAGGAAAGTTGACTGGTTGAAGGATGTAAGAAAGTGGACTGGGTAATGATTGTAGGATAGTGTATAAGGTGTTTGTTATAAGTTGTAGGTATTTACAACATACAACCTAAGCCATATCCACCAGCTTTCAACCTTTAGCCATCAACATATAGTCGAGTAAATCTCATTTTTCAACTGGATTAGGTAATGGTGAAGTAATTTGTTTTCGAAGGTGAAAATAGGGGGTATAAGGGAGAAAAGCAAATTATCGCTCTTGTCTCCTGATTGATTATTACTCAAAATGTTATTAAATCAACTTCTCCATTTGCACTTCATTCTAAAACTAAAAATTTCTTCATAATCCATCCCCCTGATGTCTCCAATTGTATAACATAGAAGCCTGGGAGAAGCGCAGAATTAATCTCAAAATTCTTTCCTATGGTCTTTCCGCCAAGAATGAGTTCAGAAGATGTATTGCAAATTTTATATTGATGAATAACCTCATCACTTTCAATATGAATGAATCCTTTCGAAGGATTTGGAAATAACAGGATATTGGCATCTGATGCCAATTCTTCAGTAGCTACAAAACATTCCGGAGATGGTGTGTCACTGATCTCGTAGTCACTTGTAGTCTTCACCAGTTTTAATGCATATTCCATTACCCCGCCCACAATTGTAACTGAAGGTGTGAATGCAAATAAGCCTCCATCGTGCGTGATGACAGCACCAACCATGTCGCCTTCATCCAACAAAGAACGCAGCTGGTCTGAATAAAAAATCCGTTCACCGAAGCTGTTGAACCAGGCCACCTGGCCATCATAATAAACACATTTCAGTATACCCTCATTCACAACGGAAGTTGAAAACTGCAGAATGGGATCAAAATCCTGCACTTCCTTTTCATAGATGACATGGCCCTTGAAATACTGCCTTATGAAACTGTGTTGGGTGTGGTCAACAATGTTGATTTCTTCGATGCCCACCAATAAAGTATCACTTGGAAAGCAACCCACATTACTATTAATATTGGTGTAAAAGACATTATTCAATCCCCCAATCGTATACTTATCCTGTAGCTTCGTATCCAGACATCGCAACTGATCGTAGCGTTGACCTGTTTGATTATCGTCAATGGTCTCCAGCCAGTACAACCTGTCCCCGGTGAAATTTATAAAATCGGAATAACTGTAGCCGGTGAGCGGATCCTCCAGATCACGATATAAATGAATATTGCGGGCAAGATTACTATTCAATTGTGTGTAAAGAATATTGTTGCCTGAGCTTCCGGCCTGGTAAATTATTCCATTTTCGATACGATTAGATTCAATGATGTTATAGCTCTGTTCGAAAGTTCGCTTTGATTTCTTTACGTCCAGTGTCTGATGATCAAGAACGACATAAATCGAGTGCGATGTAGAATCGTTTGTATATCCGTTCGCCAGGATATCTCCGTTATCCATTTCGACAAAGTTATTGATCACCGTAGTTTCTTCCGGCGAACTCACTGTCAGTGTTGCGAGTTGCTCACCGCATGGGGTGAAGAGGTATATATTATTAGTATAAAGATTATTCGCTGCTATGACAGCTGAGGCTACAAAATTGCCGTTGGATAATTCCAGTGGTCGTGAGACATAGATGATGTATTGATTCGTGACTGCATATTTAATAAAGCTGATTTGAGCGTGCAGGAAAAACGGCCATAGGAAGATGAGGGTGATGATCTTATTCATGTATCCTGAATTTAAAAACATGTGTATACTCATACCGGGCTTCTGTGATCGGTAACTGATTATCAATAACAGCCTGTAACTCATCCTGGTCTGAGCAATACACAAAAACAAAATAATATGGTCCAATCAACAAACCATTCATCGCAAATCTTATCCAGGGCGCAGTGAAAGCATCGCTTCCATAGGGGAAACCATTGTAATCAAGATAATGCAGTACAATTTTATCCTTCTGATCATTCATATCCCGAAAGTCGGCTTGCAGGATGCAATAGTTCGCACCTATCCGCTGAATATCTGTAAGTTCTTCGTAAAACGTATCATAGAAATTCCAGGCAAGTGTATCATCTCGTAAAAGATAGATTGAGGATTCATCCGGAAAAAAAAGTTGGAGCGCGAGGTAGGCTTTTTCGTGTTCGTCGATGACGAAGGTTTTAAAAAGGTAGTTCTCACTGAAATATTTCATCGTATAATCCTGGCGAACAGAATCACCAACAATATGACCCATCCAGATATCCTGAGTATTGTTGGGGTCAAAGTCATATACTCCATGTGATCCAGCTACAGATCTGGGATCCTCTTTCATCCCGATCGGCAGGATCGTGGTGTCATCTGTTTTCAGCATGTATATTTTGCGAGGCACCAGATCTTTTGACAGGACGGTCAATGTTTTCTTTGGATTCTCATTGAGATAACCGATGGTGCCATACAGGTATAATGAATCCTGGAGGGCAGAAGCCATGATATCATTGTATAAAGGGATATTGTCGGCGCAGAACAGTGTGTCAATCAACACATCCCCATCTGACAGTTGAACTTTGACCAGCCTGTTTGCGCGGACCATATTGCCTGAGATGGAGCAGAGACTCTCATCAGAGGCTGTCAATACATAGATATACTCATGATCGATAGCACTGCCCTTATAGAATGTATTCAGGGCATAGGAATATCCTTCGGAGTTTGGCAGATCAAAAATTTCCTTTTCTCTCAAAACGGTACCATCTGTATTCATCCAACGCAGGAAAATATTTACGGTCAGGGAGGACATATTTGTAGTAAGGCCTGCCATCACGTAGGTGCTGTCATTAAGGGCAAAAGCGTCGGGCATGTATTCCTGCCAGGTCGCTTTGAGTTGGAATGCACTGTCATAGTTCATCAGTGCATCTTGTCCAAAGATGCGTGTCATGCTAAACAGGCTGAAAATAAGAAGATGATATTTATTGAGGCACTGCATGGATATAAGATCAAGCCCCTCAAGTTATAAAATATAGTTCAGAAGTGCAGGTACTGGATTGCTAAAACATGACATGTGTTGTTCATGCGACAAAAGAGAAATTGCTTCGTGTTATTACCTGAACTTTATTGCACATCCGATACTATTCGTTTCGGGATCTTTGATTTTGTGACCTTCTAATAAAGCATCAACAGCATCTGCCACAAATGCATGGGTTACTTTTTCAGGTTCCGCTCCATTGTCATCAAGGGCGCCATTATATCTGATGATCCACTGATTATTTTCTTTCCAGATGACAAAAGCATGTGGAGTTTTATCTGCTCCAAAAGTTTTGGCCACTTCTTGCGTCACATCCCGTAGATAAGGAAATGTGAATTTGTTTTCCAACGCCTTTTGCTTCATTATCATTAGCGTTTCTTCTTCGAAGTCCAGGCTGTCCACACTGTTGATGGCTATCAAAGGAACATGCAAAGGGGCGTATTTTTCATTCAACTTGTTCAATCGCCCCGGATATAATTTAGCGAATGGACAGTGATTACAGGTGAATACGATGATGAATCCTTTACTATCCGGAAAATCATTCAGCGACAAGTAACGACCATCAATATTTTGTAAAGAAAAATCTATTACAGACCTTACGGAAGATGAGTCGGATTTAAAAACTTCCCCCTGTAGATTGTATAAATAAAAAATCAAAATGGCCAGTGCAATAAATTTTAGTATCCTCATGATCAGTCTGAATCGAAATTACTGTTTGATGAATGCCTTGGTTGTTTGTTGCTTATATCTGCCATCTGTAAGGGTTAGAAAATATTGACCGGGAACCAGCCTGCCGATGTCGATGCCGTTTTCCGTTTTTGGTTGGGGTAACATCATCATTGTTCTTCCGAGCACATTTTTGATGGTGATGTAGTATTCTGAATTTTCCGGATCATTCAACTGTACAAATAACCGGTCATTGACCGGATTTGGATAAAGAGAAAAATCAACGCTTTTATTCACCGGATCAGAAATGCCGGTTGTTGACTCACCGACTACAAACTGACCCATCATACCTTCATCTTCATGCAATGCGATATGGCAATGAAACATAAAAGGATGAAGGGTATCTGCATAGTCTTCAAACCTGGCAATGAATCGTACGGTTTCTTTTGTTTTGACCAACACAACATCTTTCCATCCCTGCTCATAAGCCGGAGGCGTCTGTCCGTTCCGACTTAAAATATAGAATTGAACATCGTGTATATGAAAGGGATGCGCAAACATGGATGAACTGGTTAATTCCCATATTTCAGTATGATTAAGCGGTATGGTATAATCAATGTAATTGATCTTAAACAAATGATTATTCAGGATGAATGCATTTGGACCCAATATGTGCGGAACTAATACGCCCATGCTATCCGAAATGGTCACGACCCTGGTAAAGTCTGCTTCTGTGGGAAATGAATTCGTTGTCAGTGATTCAGGAATTGAGGTAATTGGATTGGATGTTTGTGGGCCGATATTTAGTTTTAGAATATTGTAATCCGTGTGGCCCAGGAAGCTGGCAAAAGGACCATTTGGAAAATGCTCGCCACCCGGAATATTTTGAGGAAGATTTGAATTGAATGCTTTGAGAAATACAGAAGTTCCTTCTTGTCCTGTACAGTTGACTAATATTTCCACGCGTTCACCTGCAGAGATCAAAAATCGGGGCGCATTTCCATTGATCAGGACAGGAGCATTGACCAATCCACCATCCGTAGTGATGACATAGAAAGGTCGGTTGTCACTAAATCCAAAACGATAAGAAGTTTCAATGGCCGCATCCAGAATTCTAAAGCGTACCACCTGGGCAGGAATTGAATACTCAGCACGCAAAGTTCCATTGACCATGATTGAATCTCCATAAGGTACTTCTGCAAATTGATTTGAAGTATTTATATCTCTATCCGTGATCGCCAACGGGATATCATCTATACCGTAAGTTCTGGGCAATGGAAGTGAACGCTCGATAGAGTCACGAACAATGATCAAACCTCCCAAGCCTTCGGTA
Organism: Saprospiraceae bacterium; assembly: GCA_040004485.1. Taxonomy (GTDB): domain Bacteria; phylum Bacteroidota; class Bacteroidia; order Chitinophagales; family Saprospiraceae; genus Opimibacter. Next base: position 253 of record JBDUAU010000591.1, on the reverse strand, counting down.
AGTTGCTTTTGAGCCATCATATCAAGATGCGGATGATACCAGTAGAGGCCCGCATTATTTGTCACCTTCCAATAGGGTGTCCATATGGTACCGGGAGGAATTTTTTGATGCGGACCACCATCCATGATTGCCGGAAGATGCATGCCATGCCAGTGCACCGTGGTTGTATCCTGTAAGTGATTCGTTACATTCATTTGCACATCCTGGCCTTTATTAAAAATCAGGGTGGGGCCCCAGAAATTTCCATTAAAAG
>JBDUAU010000365.1:0-3157 GCA_040004485.1 Saprospiraceae bacterium | reverse complement strand
ACAGCCTGGTCCAATGCGATGTGTGCAAATCGACCTGCCTCTTCTGATTCTTTACCCAGCGCGATATTGGCGGTGTCCTGCCAGCAATTGACCACATTGATCTTCTGATGATAGATCTTGTCTGCTGACCCTGTGCTGTGGAATGAGAACTCCTGAGGATTGACGATATTCTTATGATAGCTCACCACCTTGCTCGATCCGTAGATGACCGGAGTGCAGAGTTGAGTGATCGATGGATGCGACAGTGTCTTGATGATGACTTCAAGGCCGATGCCATTGATGTCTCCTACGGTGATGCCGGCTCTGATAGAACCCATATAGTGTCGATTGAGATAAAGGAATGAATAGGGGTAAAGATATGCATTGGGGAGTGAAAAGGCTAAGGCTGAGGTGGTCGACATGATTGGAGTTTTCTCCAACCATTACCTACAGCTTCAGACATGGAAATTTACACTGACAGCAGAAGCCCTAACAATTGTGTCCCTTGGTTTGCAATTAGAACAATTCATCCTATGTGTGCAGAAAAGGAGTAATAATATTTCTAGTTAAATTTATTAAACCCACCAAAAGTGGTGAGACTTTTATTGGAAAGAGAGTATATATTCATACTTGTGCCAACTGTTGGAATGGCTAAATTGTTAACTCTTTTAATTAATTGATAAATGAATGGATTTTTGGTGCTCCTAATTTGGTTTCCTACATCACCCTCCTACTCCTCATCCAGCTGGAATCCATACTCAACAACACACCGATCAGCAAACTAAAGCCAATCAAGGAAGAACCTCCCGAACTGATAAACGGAAGAGGTATTCCAATAACCGGCATGATGCCCATCGTCATCCCGATATTGACCACAAAGTGTGTAAACAAAATACCTGTTACACCATAAGCATAATGCCGGATAAACGGCATCCTGGCTCGCTCACCGATATCAATCATCCGCAACATCAGGATCATGAATAAAATAATGACCGCGATCGATCCGATGAAGCCATGCTCTTCGCCGATGATGCTGTAGATAAAATCTGTGCTTTGCTCCGGTACATAATTAAGCTTTGTCATCGTCCCCTGCAAATATCCTTTTCCGGTAAGACCTCCGGAACCAATTGCAATTTTCGACTGAAGAATATTATACAACGAACCACGCGGATCACAATCTTCTGGTTTAAGCCATACATTGATCCGGTCCTGCTGATGAGGCTCCAATACATTCGTAAATAAATAACTGCTTATGTATGCGAAACCAAACAGTAGAATGATCCCTGTGGATAATAATACGACCTGTCTTGTCTGTCTCGACATGATACTTTCGACTGCAGCATAAATCATATAAAGCGCTGCAAGACCTATCACCGCATTGAGATATCCAAGAATAGCAAAACCCAATGACAAAATCAGTACACCAAGACTAATCATGACCTGGGCCTGAGTCCGCTTAAGTCCGCCTAATAAGAAAACTGATCCCGCAAACATCAGCAAAGGAAGCACAACCCACACATCATATTTGAGCGCAAGTATAAAAAGTGTAGCAAGTATGAAAAACAAAATCGGAATCCATATCGCAAGACCTTCACGAAACAGAACTATAAAAATGGAAAAGAAGACAAGAGCAGAACCCGCATCACCCTGTGCAAGTACAAGCAGCGTAGGTAACAAAATAATACCTGACGCTATCATCAGATCCCTTGTATCCGAAACCCTCGTACGATGATGACCCAGAAATGAAGCCAATGCCATCACTGTTCCCATTTTCGCAAGTTCTGCCGGTTGAAGGTTGAACCAGCCCAGCTCAAACCAACTCCTCGATCCATTGATCGTCGAACCAAGTATCAATACGAGGACAAGCAAAAAAATAGTGAATGCATAAAAAGGATAGGCCACACCGGACCAGAATTTCCAGTCGATCAACTGTGTCAAGGTCAGGATAAGGAAAGTCGCAATGACAAAGATGCTTTGCTTACCGGCTTGTGTTGAAAAAAAAGGAACAACAGAATCCGGTTGATAACCTGCAGCATAGATCATCATCAGACCGATGATGACCAGGCTGATGACAATCGCAAAACTTATCCAATCAAATTTCCGCATGGGAGTCGCTCATCTTTTATTGATCGTATAGCAACATTTCGTCAGTCTTAATCAAGTCCTCTACGATAATAGCTCCCGGATAATCGTGTTGAAGTTTTTTCAAAAAAGCCTGTGCCTTTTGTGTCGTCAGAAATGCACCTGTCTTGAGATGAAAATAAGGTTGGTTATTGACCATGTGCGTCGGGTAATCAGGATATTTGTTTTCAAATATTCTCTTCTCTTTTTCCATCTGTCGTCTGTCCACCGTAGCCATCAGTTGTATCCGCCATCCTCGGACTTCAGCATTGTCCAGATTATACGTTTTCCATCGTTCGATCAGATCAGTGATGGAGGCCTGTTCGATGATCTGTGCATCAATTCTGAAATGAGTACATAAAAGAAGAAGACATGCGAATGCCAGTTTAAGTATTTCTATTCTTTTTATATGCCTGCTCATATTCACAACCCTATTCAGAGATTCATTCATTAACGATGACGACAGGCTTTTGAGTACCATCGGTCCGAAGGTAAGTTATGATCAAAATACTGCGCCATGTGCATGAAGCAACGAAGATAACATAACCGCCACTGGAATGGGTTAAACAGCTACCTGATGTTCGCGTAAAGCTGAATTGAGAGATACTTTTTTATCTGTTGAAGCCTGGCGCTGACCGATGATCAATGCGCAACTGACATTATACTTTCCTGCGGGATATTCTCTCTCATAGCTGCCCGGGATGACTACCGATCTGGCCGGAACCCGACCTTTGTGGATGACCGGTTCGCTTCCTGTCACATCAATGATATGTGTTGATTGCGTAAGCACCACATTAGCACCCAGCACAGCCTCCTGTTCGACAATGACGCCTTCCACAACGATACACCGGGACCCAATAAAACAATCATCCTCGATGATGTTAGGACTGGCCTGCGGAGGCTCCAGTACACCACCTATGCCGACACCTCCACTCAGGTGCACATTACGTCCGATCTGAGCGCACGAGCCAACAGTGGCCCATGTATCAACCATGGTGCCTGATCCGACATAGGCACCGATATTGACATATGAGGGCATCAATATAGCTCCGGACTC
>JBDUAU010000427.1:0-3168 GCA_040004485.1 Saprospiraceae bacterium | reverse complement strand
AGACACCCTTTTTGGTTCCTGATCTCTAAGCAAACTTTTTTTAACCCTTCCTCATTGTAAAACACTTCTGGTCTGTTTTGGGACACCGAATAAAACGCAGATGGTGGAACTGCTCCTGTATCAAAATCCCAATTCCAGTTTACAATATTACCTTCAGTGGATGTGGATTGATCCGTAAAAGTTAGCACTTGGGTCACCCTCACCGGAGGGCTTATCAAATTTGTAGGATAGGATGAAAAAGCAGAAAGCGGAAGTGCATTTGCCTTTGTTTGTGCCGTATTTGTGGCAGTGCACCCATTTACATCTGCGACTGTCAGCGTATAAATTCCTTCACTTGAAATAAGTAGTGAATCGTTATGCAATCCAGTACTCCACACATAATCCGAGTATCCGGAATTTCCAACCAACCAAAGATTATCCCCCTGGCAGAACTCTTTGATTATCGGACTGATGGACGGTTGTGAAGTTGGTTGGTATACTCCTACTACCCTGGAAGTACTTGCAGTGCAACCATTACCATCAGTGACTGTAAGCATATAATTGCCAATAACACTGACTGTAATGAATGCTTGTGTGTCCCCGGGTGAAGAGGACCAAGTATAATTTGTATAGATAGTAGAATCACTCATCAATTGAAGAGTCTTCCCAGGGCAAAATTTTACTTCAGCTTCTATTGGTAGAATTTGTGGAGTTGGCTTCGGATTCTCCATAACTAGATGAGCGCTGCTACCACTGCATAGGTTTACATCTGTGACGGTTACACTATATATAATATTACCTGTCGTAACGTTTATGGTGGAAGTCGTTTCTCCCGTTGGAGCCCACAAATGGGAGTTTAAAGGATTCATGTCCGTAGTTTGTAATATAATACTGCTCCCTTCGCAAAAAGCAAAGCCACTTGGCACAGACATCAGTTCTACCGTCGGATTTGGAAAAACAGTTAGAAAAACAGAGTCACTGGTTTCGCTGAAAGTACTAGTTGTATCCATCACTAGTACCCGAAAATAATCGCCAATATACATACCCGGCTGTGTAACCTTTAGTGTATCTGTTTGCGCTCCGGAGACACCTACTATTAGATCACCCCAGGACATTGGATCTGATGGATTGGAGGAAAATTGCCACTGCAGGGTAGTATTGGGCAAAACCTTTACAATGAATTCAGCCGTATCTGTCATACACACACTATCAGGTACTGGTTGCTGAGTGATCAATGGAGCGAACGCAGAATTAACTAAAAACGAAGTTCCTATAAAGAATTCTATAAGATGTTTCATACTCAATATTTGTATTTGAGGTCAAAAAGTGTAAGATTCGATCCATAATCAATAGACAAAACGGAAGATGTACTTCCATTTGCAGATCCGCACTTTGATATATTTCCAATTTTGGGCTTATCCCCTTTACCATCACTCATTGTAGTAATTCTAAGAGTGTATTCCATACCGGGCTGAAGTTCGGCATCCAATCCGGCAAATGAAAAATTTGTTTTCCCGGGATTGAGAGTTACAATCATTGTTTCATTGACTTTATTCCCATTCGTCAATTGTATTTTGAGCTTACCGGATCCGCTTCCATATACAGCAGCAGAATGCAGCTCGCACCAGTCTTTAATGACTAGCCTGATACTCGCAGTTTCCACCCAAGAAGCACAATCAGATTTATAAGAAGACGAAGGCAAGCCCGTGATCATTGAACTCTTATAAACTTCCGGAGGTTTGCTGGCTCGTGCAACTTCAGATGAGCTTTGACCAGCAGGATCTATTAGTTCATTTGGGGCCTTTGGAGTAGGATTAGTAGTTGGTTCTTTTTGTTTAGAAGGTATTTCAACACGCACTTTTTCTTCCTCCTTAATTTGATTTAGATGATTAACTTTTTCTTTTGGAATGGGTGGTTGGATTTTTTCAGCATGTTCTTCTTCTTCCGAGAAAACAACGGGTGCTGTTACATTAACAAATCTGGTAGCGCATATCTCCGTACCATGGCAATGTTTAACCTGATACAGCCCGGGCAATTCAAAAGTATATGTAAATTGATTCTTGCCACTTTTGATCACTTTGCCATCAACAATCCATTGATTCACATCTGGTGATACAGCTGCAGGGCCTTCAAAGTTAACTGCAGTATTAACCACAGCTTGATAAATATCCTTATTAAGCGAATCCTTCGGAATCCCAACAACATCCACTTTGAGTTCAGTTCCATTGATCGTAAAATACGGGGGTACTACCTCAGTCTCTTTCGGCTTTGAATTACAACCCATCCCCCCAATCAAAAGTATAAGTCCTATAAGTAGAATTGAAATATTAAGTACCCTCATCCAATAGGATGATTGGTTATTGTTCATTGAAATCTCCTCTTTGAAAATATTTTTATTGTTTTTTTGCATTATAATTTTTGTTGTTAGCGTCTAGAAGGAAACACTTTATTTAGTTCTTACTATTTAATTGTATCTGGATCTTTTACTACTTCATTTACCCCATTTGAACGTATTATATTAATAGTAGGGGTTTTAATGGTGGTATCTTTGTGAATAGGGGCCTGAGTTTCTGTTTTAGAGCCTTTGTCTTGATTTCTTGAATTGATGACCTGAGTAAAAATTAGGAGGATTCCTGCAACAAATACAAAACCAATGACAATATAAAAGAACTTCTCGTTCATTACCCATTTATTCAAAACAGAGGAATAATCCTTTCTCGAATCGGCAAGATCTGACTTAGCTGTTATGGCCTCAGGACGTTCCTTTACAGATTTTGTGATCGTATTTGATATTTCTGGAACAGACTGAATATGTGCTAAAATAACAGAAATATTATCATGACCCCCGGCTGCATTTGCTGCTTCAATGAGAGAATTGCCTATCGCATCAATATCTTCTTCATGAGCAATAAGTTCCTCGATGAATTCATCCGGAAGCATGCTGTTCAATCCGTCAGAACAAACCAAAATTTTATCCCCCGGGGCAATGGAGTAACTAGCTGATTCGGGCTTAGGATCATTTTTAGGATCTCCCAGGCTTTGAGTGATTACATTGCTTAACTCGTGTTCCCTCGCGTCATTTGGATCCAGTTTTCCTTTTTTCACCATTTGCCACACCACAGAATGATCATCCGTGAGAAGTCGTAGGTGTTGAAGGTCATATTTGTGAGTTCGATCCAGAATTTTGTT
>JBDUAU010000086.1:0-3170 GCA_040004485.1 Saprospiraceae bacterium | reverse complement strand
GTCCTTTCTTCACCTTTATATCTCAGATGGATTTCCAAAAGGGGCGTATTACCAATCAGACTTTTTAATTCATGTGCTCTGCTGAACTTCATAAAATAATTTTAAACGTTTGAATATTGCGGGATTCGAATCAAAATTATGAAGCCTTTGAGGAGACAGAGTATAATGCTGGTCATCAAGCTGCCTGATTATTGTCAGTGCATATCCTGAAGTTGCACCAAATGTTGTTGGAGCAAACTCCAACAACGGCATTTGCGGCTCACTGCCTCTTCCCCGTCACACTTTCTATACGCTTCAGCACTCTTTTCAACCCTCTCCTCACTAATTAGTTGGAAGCGTATAATGTGCGGAATAGATTTGGGTTATTCATTCACATCTAAAACCAATTCGCCATGAAACGCATGCATTTAATTCCAACACTACTCATTTGTTTGTCAGTTATATTCTCACTGACTTCTTGTTCAAATGGCGATAATGTCAACATCACTCCGACTGTGGTACAAAACAATGTACAGACCGGCGGTTGGAGAATTACATCGTATGTCGATTCAGGTAAGGATGAAACCAATCATTACAGCGGCTATACGTTTACTTTTCAAACAAACGGAACAATCACGGCAACAAACGGCAGCATCTCAAATAGCGGAACATGGAGCATCGGTGACAATAACAGCTCAGATGACAGCGTTGATAGTCTGCATTTCAACATCGTATTCAATCTCAGCAATGATTTTGAAAAGCTCAGTGAAGATTGGAATTTCATTTCCCAATCCTCAAACAAAATTGAATTGATTCATGTCAGCGGGGGCAATGGAGGTACAGACTATCTGACGTTTGAAAAATCATAATGATTCACGCATGTTGTTAGAGCAAACTCAAACGACAATAAAACAGAACACAGATGAAGACAGAAAAATTATGATATAGTATGATCTGATTTCGTATTGAATTGCTGTTATGTCCGAAAATTGATCATTAAATTTCTTATTTTATCTGCGTCCTTTTTTCAATGTTTCCGCATGTTGTTGTACCAGACTCCAACAACTGCAAATGCCACGGCAGAAGCAAATTCCTGCCGTAACGAAAGTTTTGATCGTACATAATATTCCCTGTCTGATTTATTTAGATAATCCAGAGAGGGTGAATTAAGTACAGCTACAGGAGCGCTTTTCGCAAGAAGGCGCTCTTGCCTATTTAGCTCTTACTGTATGCCATGGCAGGAGTTTGCTCCTGCCGTTAATGATTCGATCCGAAAGCCCCGGGGCGATTGAAAATTGGGGTAAATTACCCTGGGATTGCGGAGCACACAGGCGTCATACTGAGCAGGTTAAGTTTAGGATATACAAGTCACATTAGGAGAGAATTTCATAAATGAAATTCGAAGGGGCAAAACGAGGCATTTGCCGCCGCAGGAGTTTGCTGCTGCTGTTAAGTATTCGTATGTTGTTAGAGCAAACTCCAACAACGGCAATGCCACGGCAGGAGTTGCGTTACGAAATGGATCACCATTTGCAGTCCTAAGAATTATTATCTGATAAATCGAATAATATACGTGAAGCCTAACGATACAACCCAACGAAATCAGGGCATACCATTAGACCTGGACCTAATCAAAAGTATCCGGGTCAACAGAAGTGCTGTCGAACGGCGTGCCTCAGCCATGGGCGCAAGACGAAGCGTTAAAAAGGACTGGCAAGCAGCATGGTTGCTTAAAGCCATCACTTGTATGGACCTGACGACCCTCGCAGGCGATGATACACCAGGCAATGTGATCCGTCTTTGCGCAAAGGCCAGGCAACCTGTTCGGGAAGATATTTTACGGGCCATGGATATGCATGATAGTCATATCCACGTGGCTGCTGTATGTGTTTATCACAATTTAATACACACCGCAGTTGAAGCATTAGCCGGATCCGGCATTCCGGTTGCAGCCGTATCAACAGGATTTCCTGCGGGACAAATTACGATGGACCAAAAGCTGAGTGAAATTGAAAAATCAGTTGTCGCAGGTGCGCGCGAAATCGATATCGTGATCAGTCGAGCCAATGTCCTTCGTGGTGATTGGAATGCTCTCTATAAAGAAGTGCAGCTATTCAGAAAATCCTGCGGTGATGCACATATGAAATCAATTCTTGAGACAGGCGAACTTGTCACATTAAATAATGTCGCCAAAGCAAGTCATGTCTGTATGATGGCAGGCTCCGATTTTATCAAAACCAGTACAGGCAAAGCTGCAGTCAATGCTACTCTTCCGGTGAGTCTTGTGATGGTGCGTGCGATCAGAGAATATTATGAAAACACAGGAATAAAAGTGGGCTTCAAACCTGCCGGTGGAATTCAGAAAGCAAAACAAGCACTCGAATGGCTCATCCTGATGAAAGAAGAATTGGGCGATGATTGGTTGTCACCTGATTTGTTTCGATTTGGTGCCAGCACATTATTGAGTGATATTGAAAGACAATTAGAACATTTTGTGACCGGGAGATATTCTGCTTCCTATCGTCATCCGATGGCATAATAAATAATAAGACAATGAAAGTGAAGACCATATTTAATAACATGGATTATGGATACGCTCCTGAAAGTTCTTCAGCGGCAGATGAATGGTTAGATGCACACAAACGCAAGTTTAATTTGTTCATCGATGGTAAATGGCAAGCTCCTGTCTCAAAAAAATATTTTGAAAGTGTCAATCCGGCAACTACAAAAAATCTTGCTCTTATATCCCAGGCCAATGATAAGGATGTAGATAAAGCCGTAAAAGCTGCAAGGAAAGCATTGCCAAAATGGATTAAGCTCGGTGCACACGCAAGAGCACGTTATCTCTATGCGATAGCACGACAGATTCAAAAACATTCGCGTCTCTTTGCAGTACTGGAGTCAATGGACAATGGAAAACCAATTCGCGAAAGTCGTGATATTGATATTCCTCTTGCAGCACGTCACTTCTATCATCATGCCGGATGGGCCCAATTACGTGATACAGAATTGCAGGACTATAAAGAAGTAGGTGTCATCGCTCAGATCATTCCGTGGAACTTTCCGTTGTTGATGCTGGCATGGAAAATTGCACCTGCATTGGCGATGGGTAATACTGTCTTGTTGAAACCTGCCGAGTTTACGTCCATCACTGCATTATTATTTGCAGAGATCTGCGAGCAGATCGGTTT
>JBDUAU010000472.1:0-3180 GCA_040004485.1 Saprospiraceae bacterium | reverse complement strand
ACTTTATGAAAGTGCCCGGGGAGGGACTCGAACCCTCACATCCAATTGGACACATGCCCCTCAAACATGCCTGTCTACCAATTTCAGCACCCGGGCGGGTGGGGTGCGAAGATAATAAAAGGCAGAGAGCAGAGAGCAGAGGGCAGTGAGCAAAATGTCATGCCAATTGACAGTTAGAGACGGTTATTTACATTAAAGTTAAATTTAATGTGTTGTTTATTAATAATTAGTTATTTATAGGGTTATTCAAATGAATTTAGCAGTGATTTCATAATTTACAGGTAAAAAAATTCGTTGTTCTATGGATTTGGGGAAGGAAGTCTTACCTTTGTGACCGCCCGGAAAGCCGTTTTCAGCCATTAAAGTTTTTTTATATATAATCTAAACTTTTAGGGTGTCAGGGTCGTTAACCATTTGAATTTGAGATGTCATGCAGGTTAGTCCTGTGTATCGATAAAAATGTAGTTTTCTTATTTTGAGACCTTAGTCGAAAAAGCTCGTCACAAATGTGTGTACGGGCTTTTCGACATTTATACGATTTACTAAAATGGATATGAGATATGAGATATATGATATGCTATGAGATGTTGAACGTATGTTTCTGTTTAATTGTATAGTCCTTATATTAGAGAATACTAATCTTAACAAATCATAAATTTTCTTATAAAATCTGCGTCCTTTTTTCAAATAACTTCGATTCAGAAAATACTCCCATAATGCCAAATTTTGTTCATCTCCACAATCATACCCATTACTCACTACTTGATGGCGCATCGCATATTCCTGCCCTCATGGACAAGGCAGTATCGGATGGCCAGAAAGGTATCGCGATCACGGATCATGGCAATATGTTCGGCGCATTTGAATTTGTATCCGAAGCCAAAAAAAGAAATCTTAAAGCACTTGTAGGGTGTGAATTTTATCTTGTTGAAGATCGTCACCGAAGAGCATTTCAGACATCAAAAGGTGAGCGTGATCATCGGTATCATCAACTCCTTCTCGCGAAAGATCAGAAAGGGTATGAAAATCTTTCGAAACTGTGTTCGATGGGATTCATCGAGGGGATGTATAGTGGATTTCCGCGGATTGACAAAGAGTTATTGGTTAAATATCATGAAGGACTGATTGCGACGAGTTGTTGTATCGGTGCAGAAATTCCGCAAACTATTCTTAGCGGAGATCTTCAAAAAGCAGAGGCCCGTCTGAAATGGTGGCTGGATATTTTTGGTGAAGATTTTTATATCGAATTGCAACGCCATCGTGGCCTTGACAATATCGATGAATGTGGTTTGAGCCAGGAAAATGTCAACCAGATATTAATTGGTTTTGCAAAAAAATATAATGTCAAAGTCATCGCTACCAATGATGCACATTATATCAACCAGAATGATGCCAGAGCACACGACATTCTTCTTTGTGTCAATACAGGAAAAAAAATGTCAGACCAGGGAAGGTTTCAATTCCCCAGTACTGATTTTTATTTCAAGACGCAGGAGGAAATGAATTTTCTGTTTTCAGATCTGCCACATGCAATAGACAATACAAACGAAATCTTTGATAAGATCACTGCACCTAATCTTTCGCGTGATGTCTTGTTGCCTAATTTTCCACTTCCCGGTGGCTTCAGTGATCAGTCTGCGTATTTACGGCATTTGGTTTATGAAGGTGCAAAACATCGTTATAAAGAAATCACAAAAGAAGTTCGTGACCGGATAGACTGGGAGCTAAGTGTGATTGATACGATGAATTTCAATGGATATTTTCTCATCGTACAGGATTTTATACGGGCGGCCCGTAAAATGGATGTCAGCGTTGGGCCCGGCAGAGGTTCAGGTGCAGGTTCTGCGGTTGCTTATTGCCTTACGATTACGAATATAGATCCACTGAAATATAATCTTCTCTTCGAGCGCTTTCTGAATCCGGAGCGTATATCGATGCCTGACTTTGATATTGACTTCGATGATGAAGGCCGGCAACGTGTCATCAATTATGTCGTTGAAAAATATGGTAAGAACCAGGTAGCACAGATTGTCACATTCGGTACTATGGCTGCGAAGTCTTCCATACGGGATGTAGGCCGGGTTTTGGAACTGCCACTTCCGGATACGGATCGATTAGCCAAGATGATTCCGTTGATGCCGGGTACTACGCTTGCACATATTTTTAAAGAAGGAAAGGGAGCGGAAGAAGGAGCTCAATCTCGTGATCTTGATAATATCAGAAAATTAAGAGAGCTTGAAAAAGAAGAGACCCATGAAGGCGAAATACTTCGTCTCGCACAAAAGGTAGAAGGGACTGTCAGGAATACGGGTATTCATGCGGCAGGTGTGATCATTGCTCCCGGAGATATCATGCAGTACATTCCCGTATGCACATCCTCGGAAACAGATTTATTGGTCACTCAATTTGAAGGGAATCTTGTGGAATTGGCAGGAATGCTGAAGATGGATTTTCTCGGACTCAAGACATTGTCCATTGTCAAAGACACGATAAAAATTATTGCTGAGCGAAATCCGGATATGGATGTGGTGGATCCTGACACCATTCCGCTTGATGATGCTCCGACATTTACGTTGTTTCAGAAAGGCGAGACCATTGGGATATTCCAGTTTGAGTCTACAGGAATGCAAAAATATCTGCGGGAATTGGTGCCTACGAATATTGAGGATCTCATCGCGATGAATGCCTTGTACAGACCGGGTCCGATGAATTACATTCCGATGTTTATCAATCGTAAACATGGAAGAGAGCCCATTGATTATCCACACGAATGGCTTACTGATTTATTGAAGCCTACGTATGGTATCATGGTATACCAGGAACAGATCATGCAGGCTGCGCAAACCATGGCTGGTTATAGTCTCGGTGCTGCGGATATGCTACGGAGAGCGATGGGCAAAAAGAAGGCCGATGAAATGGAGAAGCATCGTCAGATATTTGTTGAAGGTGCTACGGCTAAAGGTGTTCCCTCATTAAAGGCCGATGAGATCTTTGAGATCATGTCCAAGTTTGCCAGCTATGGATTTAATAGATCGCACAGCGCTGCATACACAGTGCTATCTGTTCAGACAGCATGGCTTAAAACACATTATCCTGCGGAGTTCATGGCCGCTGTATTGACGCATAATAAAAATGATATTACAAAACTCAATTTCTTTTTGCGTGAATGTAAGCGGATGA
>JBDUAU010000175.1:0-10732 GCA_040004485.1 Saprospiraceae bacterium | reverse complement strand
CAAAACTATTGTATCGCTGAGGACGATTGAAGGTGATCGTCGTCACATCGCCATCACGAGTCACTAGGATCATATCATTTGTATCTGTCATCATTTGCTTTGCTCTGATTTATCTGTGACCCTCGGTAAGTTGCATGAAATTCCTAATCATTTTGGACCATAGACCATGGACGATTGACCACCATCATATTGTCTGTGGTCCATTGTCTGTGGTCCTTTTGTTTGTGGTCTGTGGTCCATTGTCCTTCGTCTGTTGTCCGTGCCTGTCTATTGTCTGTGGTCTATTGTCTGTGGTCCATTGTCTTTTTTCCAGAAACATAAAAGTAACCAGAAAACACTGTGCAAAACGAGACACCCCTCAATCCATATACAACGCCAGCCCTTTCAGATAATGACCTTCCGGATGAAAAATACTGACCGGATGATCAGGCCCCTGACTTAATTCGTGTGAAACTCTGGCGAGACGCCCTGATTCGATAGCGGCAGCAACAATCGTATTGTGAAACATTTCTTTGTCAACAACTTGTGAACACGAAAATGTAAAGAGCATGCCTCCCTTTTTTACTCTCGCCATAGCCAGAATATTGAGTCGCTTATAGGCCTGGATAGCATTGTGCCGTTTGCTTAGATTTTTTGCAAATGCCGGGGGATCTACGATAACGATATCATAAAGAGTTTCATGCGTAGTCAGATAGGTCATCACATTTTCTTTCACATTGAGATGCGTTCCTTTGAATTTATTGATGGCAAGATTTTTTTCAAGAATGCTCAATGCGCTCACAGATGTATCAATGGAAGTTACTTCTGTAGCCCCGCCATCCAATGCATACAGCGAGAAACCACCGGTGTAACAAAAACAATTTAATACGGTTTTATCCTTGCTGTATCGTCTGACCAATTCACGGTTCTCATGCTGATCAAGAAAAAAACCTGTCTTTTGTCCTGCTACAACATCAATATGAAAACGAATTCCGCCTTCATGCACGATGAGCTCAGATTGGGCTTCTCCGATCAGCCATTCATCGCTCGTTTGTTTGGCATATTCAACAGGTAATGCATCATGACTTTTGGAGTAAACAGATTTTATTTTTAGCGTTTGCATTTGAGTCAATGCTTCTGCAATTTCAAAGCGGGCTTTGTGCATGCCTATTGAATGTGCCTGCAGTACTGCGACTTCACCGTAAAAATCAATGATCAATCCGGGCAATTGATCGCCTTCTCCATGCACTAGTCTGAATGCTTCCGTATGACCAGGCTTATACAATCCTAATCTTATTCTGTATTCAGCAGCTTCGTGAAGACGTTTTTGCCAAAAAGCGATATCAATATCTTCTTCCTGAAAAGTGATGATCCGGACAGCCAGGCTACTGTCCTGATAATGACCTACACCGATCACATCACCTCTGGAATCATGGATAGTGACAGTAGATCCATCCTCAAGACCATCGGTGGCTGAGTGAATAGCCCTGGAAAAGATCCAGGGGTGACGACGCAAGATTGATTCTTCTCTTCCTTTGTGAAGTTTGATGCCGGGGATGTCCATTAACGTCAAAGATATTTAAATGGTGGTAGGTGAAAGGTTGTTGGAAAATAGACAAGTTGTTAGTTATTGATTTTAGAAAACCAAAAACCTTTATCTTTTAACATGTCTGGTTTCAAACAACTTTCAACCTTTAATTTTTATCAAAAACATTTAAAATACTCAAATGGCTCCAGACATGTCTCACATTTGTATGATGCTTTACATGGCGTAGATCCATAAAGACTGATCAATGAAGTGTGCGATGATCCGCATTGAGGACATTGTTTTGGTTTACCCTCATCATGTAGGGATGGACTACCATTCGGAGGTGCGATGCCATACTCAAGAAGTTTTTGTTTTCCTACATCACTAATCCAGTCTGTGGACCAAGGTGGAGAAATGCCCATGGATACTTTTACATCCATGACTCCTGCGTCTTCAAGAGTTGTCCTAACGATCATCGGGATGACATCAATTGCAGGACAGCCGGAATAGGTTGTCGCCAGCATGACATGCCAATGATCCTCTTCAGGAAAAATATCCACCACCATCCCCAGATCAACGATCGATATACCCGGTATTTCGGGATCCGATACTTCGGAGAGAAGATCGGCGAGGTGACGACGTGTGAGGTTGATTTCGGTATTTATCAAAAGTATTTGAGTGTCAATCGTGAGAAGTGAGTCGTGAGTTAAATACGGGTATCTATAGTTTGTGGCGGTGTATCCACTTCGAAATCAGATGTGGAATGTTGAAGTTTTACTTTTTACGACTTGGTTACGCTTATAACGTATGCATCTCGATCGTCAACTTTCATTATTTCTAAGTTACTAGAATCAATAATATCAATGATATACAAAACGACTCCCAGCTCCATGCTCTATGCTCTATGCTCTTCACCATTGCATCTCGGGATATGTGCGCTGCATGAACTGAAGCTCAGCCAGAATATAGCCCATGTGCTCTGTGTGACGGCCTTCTTTGCCGCCGGTTTGCATTACTTCTGTTTTAGGTTGCACCAGGCCAGCCTGATTAAGTATTGAAGCTACCTTTTCCATCCAGATGGGCTGAATTGCATTGAGATCCAGGCTATAGCCCTCCATTTGCAATTCAATTTCATAAGAAGCGGGCTGAAACATTTCTCCGGTATTTCGCCAAAGCTCATCAAGGGCTTCCTGCATGATCCGGTGACTCTCTTCTGTACCATCACCCAGTCTAATCACCCATTCACTGCTGTATCTGTAGTGGTATTTAATTTCTTTCAGCGTTTTTACGGCGATAGCATTCACTTGTTGATCATCATGATGAGTCAACTTTTCATATTGACAAAGATTGAAAGCATCATAAAGGAATTGTCTGAAGATGGTAACTCCAAAATTCTTATTGGGTTGTTCAACGAGAAGAAGATTCAAATATTCGTGTTCAAGACGCAGCATAGCCAGGGAATCTTCAGTCGATTTACCACCTACCAGAGAAGCAGTGTATTGATATAGAAGCCTGGCCTGACCTATGAGGTCAAGAGAAATATTGGTCAATGCAATGTCCTGTTCAAGAACAGGTCCGTGCCCGCACCATTCTCCAAGTCGCTGTCCCAGAATTAACGGGCAGTCCGCGAGGTGTAGGAGGTATTTTATTTTGGCATCCATCGATAGGCTTTTTAGCTCCTCAAAATTACCGATTCGAACACGAATAGCATTCAAAACGTGCACATTATCCTATGCATATTTAGTAATCGATTCATTTTCAGACTCGTAGGCGGAATTGATTTCTTCCGATGTCTGTAAAAACCCATAGCAGGTACTTTATTTCAATAATTTCCATTTTAAACATCTAAATAATTGATAACAATATATTTACGTATTATTTTTATTTATCATATTAAAGAATAATAATTATGTTTTGAATGTTGCCGGATGGACTTCCAGGGGTTAACTTTGAGCTTTATTTTTTGAAAACCGGGATTCCATGAAATTTCACCTCTATTTTTGGTCGCTGGCCATTACCTTATTGTTCGTATCCTGCTCGGATACTGAAGAACTATATGAGGTATTACCTGTCACACAGGGCCCTTCCCTTGAAACAGCTAAAATCGTTACTGACTGGAGTGATCTCTATCTGAAGATTGAAAAAGATCTGCAGGGTTTCAGGCCTGCTCCGACCTGCAGGGCTATGGCCTATATTCATATGGGTGCTTTTGAAACCGCTGTACCCGGAATGGATCACTATAAATCCCTAAGCTCTGTCATCGAAGAATTTCAACCTCCGGTACTAAAATATGAGATCAATAAAATCAACTGGCCCATAGCTCTCAACGCTTATTATGCACGGGCTCATCGATTCTTTTTATTCAGCTCAAATCCGACGCAGGTGGGTCTTATGAATCAATTGGAATCAAATGAACTTGCAGCATTGAGCCAGGGCGTTGCAGAAGGGATAGTTGAAACATCAATACTTTGGGGTCAGTCAGTGGCCAATGCTATCATAGCTTATTCAGAAACGGATCGTGAAGGGGCAACCCAGATCCATGAACCAAATCCCACAAGTTATTTTCCACCATCTGGTGAAGGTCTTTGGGAGCCAACCTCTCCGGATTATACGTCAGCTGCTTTCCCTTATTGGGGACGCGTGCGCACATTCGCTGCAAAAAACGACGATCTCATCAGTATACCGCCCGTTTATACATACAGCTCAGATCCTTCAAGTAAATATTATCAGGATAATCTTGAAGTAGCCAACAGAGTAAAGAATATAACAGAAGAAGATCATTGGATCGCCGAATTCTGGAGTGATGATCTCACCGGTATGACATTCAGTCCACCTGCCAGATTTTTTGCTATTGCCAATCAATTGATCCCACGCACACAGATGAATCTTGAGGAGGCACTCCACATGTATTGCGTTCTTGGTATTGCGATTAATGATGCAGCAGTTGCTTGTTGGAAATCAAAATACATCTACAACACAGAAAGGCCTGAGACATATATCCGAAAGTACATTGATCCTGATTTCAAGCCTATTCTGGGTGAAGCTATTGGCAAACCAGGCCTTACACCGTCATTCCCGGGTTATCCATCCGGACATAGCACATTTGCAGGAGTAGGTGAAAGAATTCTTGAACACTTTTTTGGCGACAATTTTGAATTTACAGATCTCTGCCATTTTGGACGTATTGAATTCAGAGGCTATCCAAGGACATTCACCTCATGGAAAGATTTAGCAGAGGAAGATGCTTATTCCAGAATTCCACTAGGTGTGCATATCCGTATGGATTGTTCAGAGGGCCTTCGATTGGGTAATGTGATGGCTGTGAAGGCACTCGCACTTGATCTGCAGAAGTAAAGTCTTCCTGACTCCCTGCCCCCTAAAAGGAACTGTGCTATTTACCCCCTACCCCCTACAAGGGGGAACTGTTAAAAGCGGGGGTACAACGAGCAACTTTCGGATTTACCTCTACGTTTAAGTCATACATTTGAACTCCATGACTTTAAAGTTTCTTCTTCCATTTCTCTTCATCTCTTTTGCACTGACAGTCGTCGGACAAAACGCGAAACTCGCAGACCAGTATTATCTGGAAGGTGAATTTCAGAAAGCAGGTGATATCTATCTCAAGCTTCACGAAACAGCCAAAAAGAATAACAACTACAGCTACTTCAACAAGTACATTGAATGCGTGCTCGCACTTCGTGATTATACCACTGCAGAAAAAGCGATCAAAGATCAGATGAAGGAGACGCCTGATGATTTCAGCATGATGGTGACATTGGGAAATGTACAGGAACGAAAAGGGGATTTTGAAAGTGCCCAGGCGTCTTATCGCATGGCAATCGATAAACTACCGCCAAGGATGGATGCAATCACACGTCTCGGCAATGCATTTATCGAACAAGCGAAATACGATGAAGCTATCGAAGCTTATGAAAAAGGTGAGCAGCT
Source organism: Saprospiraceae bacterium (assembly GCA_040004485.1). GTDB lineage: Bacteria > Bacteroidota > Bacteroidia > Chitinophagales > Saprospiraceae > Opimibacter. Next base: position 5,277 of record JBDUAU010000175.1, on the reverse strand, counting down.
TCTTAATAAGAAAGGAATATTTTCATACCAGTTAGCAGATCTGTATCGCAGGAACAGTGACATGCCCAAAATGATAGAGCAGTATCTCTATTCTCTACAGGACTCACCGGAACGCTTGTCAAGTATTCAAACTTTGATGCAACGATCATTGCAACAAAGTGATTATCCCGAATTGCTATCACAGCTCTATGCATTCATCCAGGAGTATCCTGAATCAGGTCAGTTTGAAGAAATGCTTGCATGGACGTTTATGCAGCAAAAGGATTACAGTAAAGCGATGCGGCAAGCGAAAGCTTTGGATCGAAGGATGGGTGAAAATGGAATGCGTGTATATCGATTGGCGCAGATAGCAGCTAATGATAAAGACTATAACACGGCCATTGATGGTTTTGATTACATTTTCTCTACGCAGGGTATTGGTTCTCCTTATTACATGGAAGCGAAGAGAGCATCACTGGCTACAAAGCGTCGTCAGATCACGGATCAGTATAATTATACCATCGATCAGTTACGTGTACTCGAGAAGGAATATAATTCTTTCCTCGCTGTTCAGGGTGTCAATGCAAGCACAGCTTTGATTGTATCCGAATTAGCTATGCTGGAAGGATTGTATATCAATGATCTTCCAAAGGCGATATCACTCCTCGAACAAATCGTAGATCTTCCGGGCATCAATAATTATGTACAGGCTAATGCAAAGCTTGACCTGGGCGATTATTATCTCATGTCCGGTGAAGTATGGGAAGCTACATTACTTTATTCCCAGGTGGACAAAGCATTTGTTGAAGATTTGATCGGACAGGATGCAAGATTTCGAAATGCCAAATTATCTTATTACAATGGAGACTTTACCTGGGCTCAATCGCAATTTGATATTTTGAAAACATCTACTTCAAAACTGATTGCCAATGATGCGCTTGACATGAGCATCTTCATCATGGACAACATGGGACTTGATAGTAATACTGACGCATTAAGCTCATTCGCAAAAGCAGAGCTGCTCATTTTCCAGAATAAACTTGATCTGGCCATTGATTCACTCAATGCGCTCTCAAAAAAATATCCGGAGCATGGCCTCAAAGATGATATTCTGTATATGGAGGCTAAATTGTATGAGAAAAAAAGAGATTACAAAACAGCCGAAGAACTGTACAAAGAAATCATTGAAAAATATCCAAAAGAAATTCGTGCTGACAATTCGATGTGGTTCCTTGCCCAGCTATATGAAAACCAGCTCAATGATGTAGAAAAAGCGAAGACGCTTTATGAAAAACTTTTCATGGATTATACTGACAGCACATTTGCTATAGAAGCCAGGAAGCGATACAGGGCATTAAGGGGAGACTTTGAGCCCGGAGTGGAAGAAAAAACACAGTGAAGAGTAACGAGTAACGAGTGATGCTTCGACACTTCGACTTGCCACCACTTTTACCTCGTGCTACAGCTCAGTGCATCGCCTGCTGAACTCATCCTTGGTTCGACATGCTTTCACTCATCCTTTTGCTACAGATCACCAACCGAGTGAAGAATTAAGAATTAACTCGTTATTCGTTACCCGTTACTCGTTATTCACTCGTTACTCGTCACTCGTTATTCGTTACTTTTTCAATTGTCTACTTTATCCTTTTCGATGAGTCTGAATCCATTGCCATGAATATTCATGATCTGCAGGTTTGGATCTTTGCTTAGATATTTACGGAGCTTTGTGACGAAAACATCCATTGAACGGGCAGTGAAATAATTGTCTTCTCCCCAGATTTTAGCGAGTGCTTCTGATCTTGTCAACACATCATTTTTATGCTGGCAGAACATCTTCAACAAATGAGCCTCTTTAGGTGAAAGTTTTTCTCGTTCAGGTCCGCTGGTACCGGGCCATGTCAATATGCGCAATGGATAATTGAAATGGTAGCCACCTACATGATATTCCTTTACCTCATCTTCTTTGTCCATCCCTTTATTGACACGACGAAGGATCGCCTGGATGCGGAGCAATAATTCTTCTGAATTGAAAGGCTTGGCAAGGTAATCGTCGGCGCCAATTTTAAACCCTTCAAGGATATCTTCTTTCAGGTTTTTTGCTGTCAGAAAGATGATCGGCATCTCTTTGTCCTTTTCACGTACTTCTTTCGCGAGAGTGAAACCATCTTTGCGAGGCATCATGACATCGAAAATGCACAGATCAAAACTCCCTCTTCTGTAACTCTCAAAACCAGCCACCCCATCTGATGCAAGGGTAACATCATAATCATGCATTTCCAGATAGGACTTCAGTACGTCTCCAAAGTTTTGATCATCTTCCACCAATAGAATTTTACTTGCTGTCATACCTTTATATTTTTCAGTTTCTTTAATCGAAATTCTGATTCAGAATCACTTTATATTTTTTTGCCGGAGGGGAAGATAAATAGAAAATTTGCTTCCCTTGCCCAACTCACTTTTCACCTCAATACTGCCTTCATGAGCAGATGTAATCGCTTTTACATAACTCAGCCCTAAACCAAACCCTTTTACGTCGTGAAGGTTGCCGGTATGTACCCGGTAGAATTTATCAAAGATATGCTTTTGGTCTTCCTTGGTCATTCCTATGCCCTTATCCTCGACATCGATCTGAATGCCTCCATTGAGATTAAATGTACTGATTGCTATATCCGGAGCTGTTTCGGAATACTTATTAGCATTGTCAAGAAGATTGTGGATCACACTAGACAGGTGAGTCTGGTCACCCTGCACGACAGGCTGTCCCGCTTCAAGATGGGTATTTATTTTTCCATCACGTTGATGAACCTGGAGGCTTAAGTGATCTACAGCCTGCCTGATCAGTTCATGCAGATCTACATCAGCGATCTTTAGCAGAAAGTCTTTCTTATCGATTTGCGCCATCTGCAACACTTTTTCCACTTGTTGCAACATCCGTTTATTCTCCTGCCGGATAATCCCAATAAATCTGTTGATTTTCGTTTCATCGCTGATTACTTTAGGACTGGCTATCGAATCAGCAGCTAGTGATATCGTGGCTATGGGTGTTTTAAATTCATGTGTCATGTTATTGATAAAATCCGTTTTCATCTCTGAAACCTTTTTTTGCCGCAGGATCACATGGATCGTATAACTAAAACAAAATAAAATCAAACTTGTAAAAAGTATAGCCGCCAACATAGTTGGCAGCAATGAATACCAAAGCCATCCCCTTTTATTTGGAAAATGAAGCTTTAACCAACCCGGCGAATTATGAACATCACTTCGATAAAGTGCAACCTGGTATTTTGAATTAAACAAGTTTCGCGACTGAGGGTTGTCTACATGACTGGCTTCTGATTCATCCATGTTGCCCACTACATAGTTGCCATTGATGATGATAAAACTTGTGTCGGAGGCCTGGATGACACCGTACTGATAGGGTAGATCGATCCCCCTGTTATCCAGTTCTTCCCTGATGAACTGGGTCAGTTTTTTAGGATCTATACGTTCAGAAATATCAGGTGGATTGTATCGCCGTTGTTCATCGAGGATCTCCCAATATGTGCTTTGGCGTCTCCAATTGTCCATCGGGTCGAGCAAGGAGATCAACTTGTCACTCTTAAATAGGCTGTCATTCAGCGACGATAAATTTTTATGCGTTTCCTTGCTTACCATTCCTGATTCATGCACGAATTCCGCGATTTCCTGTTGGATCATCAACGGCGGAGCATGATTCAGGGTATTCAGAATGTCTAGCGGTGCTTTTGCTTCAATAGCGGAGAGCTTCTCTTCAACCTTGTTCAATGCTTCAATCACGTTGGTATCAAATCGTGATTCCTGCTGTCGCATAGACCAGTTGAACCAATAAATCTGTATCAGACTGGAACCCAATAGCCCGATCGTCATCAACGCAATGATCAACCAAATAGCCCTCTTACTCATACTTGTGGTAACAAAAATAAGGCTGCGAAAGATTCACAGCGCATTTTAAGGAAGTATTAACGGTGAATTATAAATAAAATGCAGAGACGCGATTAATCGCGTCTCTGCATTTTATTTATAATTGGTGGATTTTAATATTCCTATACCACACCTGATTACCATGATCCTGCAGTGATATTTTCCCTTTAGGAGCCATACCAAAACCTTTCATATCCTTGAATTTGGATTTGCTGATCATGTCTTTCCATTTGTCAGTGTACATTTCATACTCCACTACTTTTCTTCCATTGAGCCAATGTTCTACATGGCCTTTGTTTTTAATAAGACGCACCTTGTTCCACTGACCTGACGGTTTCACAGTGATGTATGTACACTCGATCATATCATACAGATCACCTGCTTTGTGCGCTTTGAATCTTGCATCCGGATGACAGGTGTTATCCAATACCTGCATCTCGGGACCTGTCTGCCACACATATTGCTGATCTGTAGATTCTACAACATTATATATAATACCGCTATTTCCGCATGGCGAAATTTTCCACTCGAGATCCAATTCGAAATTTTCATATTCGTCTGATGTGAGAATATCACCACCATCCAGCGCCTGCCAATCGCCATTTGGATTTTTCTTAGCATCAAGCATGAGTGCATTATCATTGATCACCCAGCTTGCACCTATTGTTGATTTATTAAAATTATGCCAGCCGTTTGTGGTCTTCCCATCAAACAATAATTTCCATCCGGCACTCTCTTCTGAAGGTGTCAATGTATTCATAGCGAAAACAGGAACTGTACTTACGGCGACAGGACTTCCCTGCGGAATTTGATTCATTGTATACCATGCTTCTGTTGACCAAAGTGGTAATCCGCTATCACTTACATAAGCATTCTTCATATGGATATAGACCACATGTCCCGCTTTCATGCCATCAAGTTTTAATGAAACTTTTTTTCGATCAGCTGAAATATATGCACCCAACACTTTGAGATTGACATTATCAACTTTTGGTCCTCCATAATCTTTGGTGGGCACATAACGCCATTGTTTTACCTCCCAATCATTGACATTCCATCCGTCACCTTCTTTCAATGGCTCGGTAAATTCAATTTCAACACCATCCGTCTTAGCCCTTACGGCTAACATTTCAAATGTCGGCTTACCGTTGTATTTCAATCTCTGTAATCCATACCACAGCTTGTCTGATTGCTGCCAGTTGCCGGGATTACCTATCCCGCCCACATACAATGCACCATCGGGGCCCCAGACCATTCTGTTGATACCGGCTTCAAGCCCTTGAATGAAACGGAAGACGACGCCCTGGTATTCCCCATTTATTTTTTCAACAAATACACGTTTGACACCACCATGTGTCA